>JBKKAU010000250.1:0-6467 GCA_046714475.1 Thermoanaerobaculia bacterium | reverse complement strand
CCCGCGGTCCCTGCCGCCCCGCCCTTGGTCGCCGCTTCGCCGGCTCCCCTGGCTCCCGCCGCCCGCCCGAGCCGTCCGGGGGTGTTCAATCCGCTCGAGATCGGGGAGATGGTCGAGGCGGAGGAGGACGAGGACTGGACGCCGCACGCCCCGGCCGCGCAGGAAGCCGGCATGGCGCGTCCGCCGTCGCCGCCCCCGTCTCTCCCCTCCGAACCGCCGGCCCCCTGGGCGGCGACGGCGCCGGGCGCCTCGCTCGGCCCGGCCGCGGCGGCCCGCGGCAACGGCTCGGGAGGGCTGGACGACAGCCTGAGCTGGCTCGACGAGACCAACGGCCACAGCCGCAGGCAGCAGAGCGCCCAAGGGCTGTTCGACGAGGACGACGACTTCTTCGACCTGGCGGGCGAGCTGGAGCAGGAGCTCTCCCAGGAAGGGAACCTGTTCCAGGACGACCTCCTCATGCCGACCGAGCAGTCGCTCGAGGAGATCGTGGAGGGGTTCAAGAAGGGGGTTGCCGAGCACCTCTCGCCCACCGACTACGACACCCATTTCAACCTCGGCATCGCCTACCGCGAGATGGGCCTGCTCGACGAGGCCATCGGCGAGTTCCAGCTGGCGGCCAAGTCTCCCGGGCACATGGTCTCGTGCTGCTCGATGCTCGGCCTCTGCTTCCTCGACAAGGGGCTCCCCGAGCTGGCCATCAAGTGGTACCGCCGGGGCCTGGAGGCCGCGAGCGTGTCCGAGGAGGACAGCCTCGGGCTGCTCTACGACCTGGGCAACGCCTACGCCAGCCTCGGCGACAACCCCGCCGCCTACCGCACCTTCGTCGAGCTCTACGGCATCAACAGCAACTACCGCGACGTGGTCGCCCGCATCGAAGAGCTGGGCCGCGCCCGCTGAGCGTCGTGATACCCTCCCCCTCGCCCGGGGGTCGGTGCTCCGGGTGACGAACCGAGGAGGGGGACCCCCATGGGCAAGACGACCATCACGCTGATCCCTGGCGACGGCATCGGACCGGAGGTCGCCCAGGCGACGGTCCGGGTGCTCGACGCCGCCGGCGCCGAGCTGGAGTACGAGAGGCACATCGCGGGCGGCGAGGCCGTCAAGGCCTACAACGACCCGCTGCCGCCGGAGGTCCTGGAGTCGGTCGTGCGCAACCGCGTCGCCTTGAAGGGACCGATCAGCACCCAGGTCGGCGGCGGCTTCCAGTCGGTCAACGTGCAGCTCCGCCAGAAGCTCGAGCTCTACGCGAACCTGCGCCCGTCGCGGTCGCTGCCAGGCATCGCCAGCCGCTTCGAGGGGGTCGACCTGGTGGTGGTGCGCGAGAACACCGAGGACCTCTACAGCGGCCTCGAGCACACGGTCGTCCCCGGCGTCGTCGAGAGCATCAAGATCATCACCGAGAAGGCGTCTCTGCGCATCGCGCGCTTCGCCTTCGAGTACGCCCGCCGCCACGGCCGCAAGCGGGTCACCGCCGTGCACAAGGCGAACATCATGAAGCTGTCGGACGGGCTGTTCCTCGACTGCTTCCGCCGCGTGTCGGTCGAATACCCGGAGATCCAGGCCGACGACAAGATCGTCGACAACATGTGCATGCAGCTGGTGATGCGTCCCGAGGAGTGGGACGTGCTGCTGCTCGAGAACCTCTACGGCGACATCGTGTCGGACCTCTGCGCGGGGCTGGTGGGCGGCCTGGGTGTGGTGCCCGGCGCCAACATCGGCCTGGAGGCGGCGGTCTTCGAGGCGGTGCACGGCACCGCCCCGGACATCGCCGGCCAGGACCTCGCCAACCCGCTGGCGCTGATCCGCTCCGCCATCCTGATGCTCTACCACATGCACAAGGACGACGTGGCGCAACGGATCCGGGCCGCGCTGCGCCACGTCATCGTCCATCAGAAGATCCGCACCAAGGACCTCGGCGGCGAGGCGACCACGACCCAGTTCACCGATGCGGTCATCGCCGCGATCGAGTCCAACGCCGGCGAAGGGATGACGTTCCCGTAGGGGCGCGATTCATCGCGCCCTGGGCGCCATGAATGGCGCCCCTACAGGTCTACAATAGGGGTATGACCGAACTCCTGCGCCCCTCCTCCCAGGTGCTCCCCAGCGCCTGCCCGCTCGACAGCCCCGATGCCTGCAGCCTCGAGGTCCAGGTTCAGGACGGGCGGGTGGTCAAGCTGGATGGCAGCCGCCTCAACCCGCTGACCCAGGGCTACATCTGCGCCAAGGTGCGGCGCATGCCCGAGCACCTCTATGGGCCCGACCGGCTGCTCTATCCGGCGGTCCGGACGGGGCGCAAGGGACTCGATGAGGACAACGCTTTCGAGCGGGTCTCCTGGGACGAGGCGCTCGACCGGATCGCGGCGGCGATGCGGGAGGCCAAGGCCCGCCATGGCGGCGAGGCCGTGCTGCCGTTCTCCTACGGCGGTTCGAACGGCCTGCTGACGCAGGATACGACCGACGCGCGGCTCTTCTGGCGTTTCGGAGCGTCGCGCCTCGCCCGTACGGTCTGCGCCGCTCCGACCGGCCGGGCCGCCACCGGACTCTATGGCAAGATGCCGGGCGTCGCCCTCCAGGACTACGTCCACTCCCGCCTGATCGTCCTCTGGGGGGTGAACCCTTCGGCCTCCGGCATCCACCTGGTGCCGATCCTCCAGGAGGCGCAGCGCCGCGGGGCTCTCCTGATCGTCGTCGATCCACGGCGTACGCCTCTCGCCAAGAAGGCGGACCTCCATCTGGCTCCCCGGCCGGGCGCCGACCTGCCGGTCGCCCTGTCGGTGATCCGCTGGCTCTTCGAGGAGGGGCGGGCCGACCTCGGCTTCCTCGCCGCGCAGACGACCGGGGCCGAGGAGCTGCGGCGGCGGGCTTCCTCCTGGACCTTCGAGCGCGCGGCCGAGGCCTCGGGCGTCCCCGCCGCCGACCTGGAGCGTTTCGCCCGGCTCTACGCGGAGGCCTCCCCGGCGGTGATCCGCACGGGGTGGGGCTTCGAGAGGAACCGGAACGGCGGCTCGGCGGTCGCCGCCGCCCTGGCGCTGCCCGCCGTGGCCGGCAAGTTCGGGGTCCGCGGCGGCGGCTACACCATGAGCAACTCCGGAGCCTGGACGGTCGACCGCGCGGCGGCCGTGGGCGAGCCCGAGCCGGCGACGCGGGTCATCAACATGAACCGGCTTGGGGAGACGCTGCTCGAACGGCACGATCCGCCCGTTCAGGTGCTTTTCGCCTACAACTGCAACCCTCTCGCGACCATGCCGAACCAGGAGAAGGTGCGCCGCGGTCTCGAGAGGGAGGATCTGTTCACGGTGGTCTTCGACCAGGTGTGGACCGACACGGCCCGGTACGCGGACGTGGTCCTGCCGGCCACCACGTTCCTGGAGCATGCGGAGATGTCGCGGGGCTATGGCGCCCTGGTGCTCCACCGCTCCCGGGCGGTGGTGCCTCCGGTCGGCGAGGCGCGCTCCAACGTCGAGGTCTTCGCCGACCTCTGCCGGCGTCTGGGCCTCTCCCGGCCCGGCGAGCCCGAGACCGCCGAAGAGCTCACCGAAGCCTTGCTGGGACGCTCTGAGAGGGTCCGGGCCGAGCTCGACCGCGACGGCATCGCCACCCCGGACTGCGGCCCGGCGCCGGTCCAGTTCCTGGATTCGTTCCCTCTCACCCCGGACCGCAAGGCCCATCTGCTCCCGGAGGCGCTCGACCGCGAGGCGCCCTACGGCCTCTACGTCTTCCAGCCGGACCCGGCGACCGAGCGCTATCCGCTCGCCCTGATCTCGCCGGCCACGAGCCGGACGGTCAGCTCGACCTTCGGACAGCTCTACCGGGAGCAGGTGCCGCTGGATATCCATCCCGACGACGCCGCGGCGCGCGGCATCGTCTCGGGGGAGATGGTCCGCGTCTGGAATGACCTCGGCGAGGCCCGGGTCGCCGCGCGTCTCAGCCCGGACCTGCGGCCCGGCGTCGTGCTGCTGCCCAAGGGGCTCTGGAGCCGCAACACCTCGTCCGGCACCACCGCGAACGCGCTGGCCCCCGACACCCTCGCCGACCTGGGCGGCGGGGCCTGCTTCAACGATGCCCGGGTGCAGGTGGAGAAGGTCTAGCCCGGCGTTTACCGCGACCCCAGACGGCCTGTCCGGAGGAGCTCCCGGATCTCTTCATCCCGCAGGATCGCCTGACCGGTGGCGGTCTCGATCAGCCGCAGACGCTCTCCTTCCCTCTGGAACAGGATCTCCGTCGTCTGGCTGAGGAGGGAGCCGTCCTCTTCCGGCGGAGCCTGCTGGTAGCGGCCGTTGACCAGCCGGTACCCTTGGAGGCGGGGCTTCAGGTAGTCGCCGAACGGATCGAAGAGGACGTACTCGTCGACGCCCATCCGCTCGTAGCACTCCCTTTTCGTCTTGAGGTCTTCGTCGCGGGTGGAGTCGGAGGTGACCTCGACGACCAGGCAGGGGGAGCGGCCTTCTTGCCACAGCTTGTAGGTCCCCCGGGGTGGCAGCTTCGGCACCCCTCGCACCACGAAGAGGTCCGGGGCGACGACGCGCCGCGGGTCTCCCTCGGCGTAGTAGAGGAACTGGTTGGCGCCCACGTACACGTCCGCCGCGGCGCGGAAGTGGTCCCTCACCGCCCCGAACAGGTAGAACATCTCCTCGAGATGCCACGGAGTCTCCGCCATCGGCTTGCCGTCGGATTCCGGATAATAGACATCACGCGATAGGGGAATCGTGGCCATCGGTGCCGTCCTTTTCTCCGACAGATGCCGGATCAGAGCATGGCGGCCTGCCGGAACGCAACCGTTTCGTCGACGATGGTAGCATCAGAGGCTGTATGGCGCGTACCCTTTTCGACGACCAGGAACCGCCGGACGCGCCGCGTACGGCGCGGGAGGAGCCCGCCGCGGAGGCCGGCTCGCCGCTCGCCGAGCGGATGCGCCCCCGTGCCCTCGCCGAGGTGGTGGGGCACGCGAAGCTGGTCGGCGAAGGCGGGTTCCTGCGCCGCGCCATCGCCGCCGACCGGGTGCCGTCGCTGATCTTCTGGGGACCTCCCGGTTCCGGCAAGACCACCCTGGCGCGCCTCGTCGCCGCCGAGACCGCGGCTCATTTCGTCCCCTTCTCGGCCGTCACCTCCGGGATCAAGGAGGTCAAGGAGGTGATGGCGGAGGCCGTCCGGCTGCGCAAGGCCCAGGGCCGGCGGACGCTGCTCTTCGTCGACGAGATCCACCGCTTCAACCGCGCGCAGCAGGACGCCTTCCTGCCCTACGTCGAGCGCGGCGACGTCGTCCTGGTGGGCGCCACGACGGAAAACCCCTCCTTCGAGCTGAACGCGGCGCTCCTCTCCCGGTGCCGGGTCGTGGTGCTGGAGCCGCTCGGGCCCTTAGACCTGGTGGAGCTGATGCGCCGGGCGCTGCGGGACGCGGAGCGGGGGCTCGGGAGCTCGGGGATCGAGGTCTCGGCCGAGGCCCTGGAGGCCCTGGCGCAGCTCGCCTCGGGCGACGCCCGCAAGGCGCTCAACCTGATCGAGCTGGCGGTCGCGGACGCCGTGTCCGAGGGCGGGCCGGTGGACGAGGAGGCGGTCCGCCGGGTCGCCCAGCGCAAGGTGCTGCTCTACGACAAGTCGGGGGAGCAGCACTTCAACCTGATCTCGGCGCTCCACAAGTCGCTGCGGGAGAGCGACGCGGACGCCGCGCTCTACTGGCTCACCCGGATGCTGGCGGCCGGCGAGGACCCGCTTTACGTCGCCCGGCGTTTGATCCGTTTCGCCAGCGAAGACGTCGGGCTCGCCGCTCCGCCGGCCCTGCCGCAGGCGCTGGCCGCCTGGGAGGCCTACCGCCGGCTCGGCTCGCCGGAAGGAGAGCTGGCGATCGCCCAGGCGGTCGTCTACCTGGCCCTCGCGCCCAAGAGCGTCGCCGTCTACGAAGGCTACAAGTCGGCCCGGCGGACCGTCGAGGAGCGGCCGGCCGAGTCCCCGCCCAAGGCGATCCGCAACGCCCCGACCCGCATGATGAAGGACCTGGGTTACGGCGAGGGCTATGTCTACGCCCCGCATACCGAGGAGGGGGTCGGAGGGCTCGACTGTCTGCCCGAGGCGCTCCAGGGGACGCGCTTCTACGAGCCCAAGGGGGAGGGGCTCGAAGCGGAGCTCAAGGAGAGGCTGGAGCGCTACCGGGCGCTCCGGGAAGAGGTCAAGAAAAAGCGGGGGTGAGGCGCTACCGCCGCGCCATCTTCTCAGCCGCGCTGCTCTGGATCACCGCCATCAAACCCTCTTTGGTCAGCAACTCGCTGAAGACGTGCTTCTCGCCGTCCGCCCGGTAGAGGAGATAGAAGGGGATGCCGTAGCGGCCGTGCTCGGCGAGGAACTGGGTGATGTCGTCGTTGCGGTTGGTCCAGTCCGCCTTCATCGGCACGACGCTGTGCTCCTCAAAGGCGCCGGCGACCTCGGGGGTCTCGATCACCAGCCGCTCGTTGACCTTGCAGGTGAAGCACCAG
>JBKKAU010000249.1:0-3050 GCA_046714475.1 Thermoanaerobaculia bacterium | reverse complement strand
GTCCCCAGCTACAACCTGATGATCGACCGCAGCCGGGCGGAGAACCTCGCCCGCAGCCTCTGGTTCGCCTCCGGCGTGCTCGGCCGGCCGGTCGCCGAGCTCCAGACGATCCTCGATGAATACCGCGGGATCCCGGAGTTCAAGCCCGTGCTCCTGGCCGAGAACCTGACCCTTTCCCAGGTGGCGCGCTTCGGCGTCGAGGGGCTCGAGTACCCGGAGTTCGAGGTCGAGGTCCACCACCTCCGCCTCTACCGCCACCGCGAGCAGATGGCGCACGTCATCGGCTACCTGGCCGAGGTGACGCAGGAGGAGATCGAGGCTTCCGAAGACCTCTACTCGCCGGGCGACCTGGTGGGCAAGAAGGGGATCGAGCAGATCTACGACCGCGACCTGCGCGGCCAGGACGGCGAGCGCGTCGTGGTGGTCGACAGCCGCGGCGAGCTGCTCGAGGAGTACGGCCGCAAGCCCGCCGTCCCCGGCAAGAACCTGAACCTGTCGCTCGACCTCGAGCTGCAGCAGGAGGCGGCGCGCTGGCTCGACGGTCCCGAGAAGGTCGGCGCCGTGGTCGCCATGGACCCGAGGAACGGCGAGATCCTCGCCCTGGTCTCCGCGCCGTCGTTCAACCCCAACCTGTTCGCGCGCCGGCTGCAGAAGGGGGAGTGGCAGGCGCTGCTCGAGGCGCCGCACAACCCGCTCCAGGACCGGGCGCTGCAGAACACCCATTCGCCGGGCTCGGTGTTCAAGATCGTCATGGCGACGGCCGCCCTGACCGAGGGCGTGGCCAACGAGCAGACCCGCGTCTTCTGCGGCGGCGCCGGGGTGTTCTACGGCCGCCGGTTCCGCTGCTGGCGGGCGGGCGGGCACGGCTCGGTCGACGTGCGCGGCGCGCTCAAGCACTCGTGCGACGTCTGGTTCTACACCATGGGCCAGAAGCTGGGGATCGAGCGCATCGCCCGCTACGCGCGCCTGTTCGGCATCGGCTCGCCCACCGGCATCGAGCTTCAAGGCGAGAAAAAGGGTCTGGTGCCCGACGAGGCGTGGAGCCAGAAGGTGCGCGGCCACAAGTGGTACCCCGGCGAGACCATCTCCGTCTCGATCGGCCAGGGCCCGGTGCTGATGACGCCGCTCCAGATGGCCGAGATGATGGCGATCGTCGCCAACGGCGGCCGCCGGGTCGTGCCGCACCTGATCAAGGACGGCCCGGTCCGCACCGAGCCGGTGCCGCTCGACCCCAAGGCGCTCCGGGCGGTGCGCGAGGGGCTGTGGAAGGTGGTCAACGAACCGGGCGGCACCGCCTTGCGCTCCAAGGTCGAGGGGATCGACATGGCGGGCAAGACCGGGACGGTCCAGGTCATCGCGCAGGCGTCCCGTACGGACGCCAGGGCGCTCCCGTTCAAATACCGCGACCACGCCTGGTTCGCCTCCTTCGCTCCGCTCGACAACCCCCGCCTGGTGGTGGTGGTGTTCGCCGAGCACGGCGGTTCGGGCTCCAGGACGGCGGCGCCCATCGCGCAGGCTCTCCATGCCAAGTATTTCAAGGTCGATATCCCCCAACGTCTCCTCGGTGGGTGACGAGAAGCCGCGGCTGCGGCTGCTCTCCTCCCTCGACGGCGGGCTGCTGCTGTCGGCGCTGCTGCTCGCCGCCATCGGCCTCGCCACGGTCCACAGCGCCAGCTCCGAGCTGCCGCTCGACTACCTGCCGCGCCAGGCCGCCTGGGTGGCGGTCGGGCTCGTCCTCCTGGTCGTGGTGACCAGCATCGACTACCACGTGCTGCTCGACCTCTCGATGGTGCTCTACGGGCTGGGTCTGGCGTCACTGGTGCTGGTGCTCTTCATCGGCGTCGAACGCGGCGGCGCCGCCAACTGGATCCAGATCGGACCCTGGCAGTTCCAGCCGTCGGAGTTCGCCAAGATCGCCACCGCCCTGTTCCTGGCGCGCTATCTCTCCAGCCTCAACCGGCGGGTGCTCGACCTGCCGCAGATCGCGGTGTCGGTGCTGATCGTCGCCATACCCATGGTGCTGGTCGCCATCGAGCCGGACATGGGCGGCGCCGCCATGTACTCGCCGATGCTCCTCGGCGCGCTCCTGGTCTCCGGCGTCCGGCTGCGCCTGGTGGTGACCGCGGCGCTGATCGCCCTGGTCCTGGGGGCGGCGGTCTGGAGCTTCGGCATGCAGGGCTACCAGCGCCAGCGCGTGATCACCTTCCTGTCGCCGGAGAGCGATCCGCTGGGGGCGGGCTACCAGGTGCGCCAGAGCAAGATCGCGGTCGGCTCCGGCGAGCTGCTGGGCAAGGGCTACATGCAGGGCACGCAGAGCCAGCTCCGCTTCCTGCCGGCGCGCCACACCGACTTCATCCTGGCGGTGCTCGCCGAGGAGTGGGGCTTCCTCGGCGTCTGCACGGTGCTCGGCCTCTACGCCGTCTACATAGGCAGCGCCGCGCGCATCGCCATGCGGGCCCGCGACCGCGCCGGCATCCTGCTGGTCGTGGGCCTCTTGTCCATCGTCTGTTTCCACGTGCTCTACAACTCCGCCATGGTGGTCGGGTTCCTCCCCATCACCGGCATCCCTCTCCCCTTCCTCTCCTACGGCGGCTCGTTCACCATGATCAACTTCATCGCCACCGGGATCATGCTTGGGGTCGACATCCGCCGTTACGTGAACCGCTGAGGGAGAGCGGGCCGAAATGACCCTCAAGATGCTGATCGAGAGCGATCCGCACCAGACGCGGATCGCGGTGCTCGAAGACGACCGGCTGACCGAGATCTTCGTCGAGCGCCATCGCCACCGCGGCATGGTCGGCAACGTCTACAAGGGACGGGTGACGCGCGTGCTGCCCGGCATGCAGGCCGCCTTCGTCGACGTCGGGCTGGAGCGCGACGCCTTCCTCTACGTCAGCGACGTCGCTTCGGACGTCGAGGCGGTGGATGAGCTGGAGCTCGACGAGTCGCATACCCAGGAGCCGCCGCCCAACCACCACGGCCCCGCCCCCTCGATCGACGAGCTGCTCAAGCAGGGGCAGGAGATCATCGTCCAGGTGGTCAAGGACCCG
>JBKKAU010000248.1:0-2301 GCA_046714475.1 Thermoanaerobaculia bacterium | reverse complement strand
GCGGCGAGCGCGGCGCGCAGCCCGGCGACCCACGAGCCGCCGACGCTCCTGGGAATCCCGGGGGCGGGGACCACCCAGGCGGCCAGGACCCGGTCCTCTCCGGCCTGGCGGACCCCGGCCGCCGCCTCCCGCACCGAGGGCTGGCGCAGCAGAGCGGCCTCGACCTCTCCCAGCTCGATGCGGAACCCGCGGACCTTGACCTGGTGATCGACGCGGCCCAGCAGCTCGATCGCGCCGTCGGATAGCAGGCGGGCCCGGTCGCCGGTCCGGTAGAGGCGTCCACCGGGCCCTCCGAAGGGATCGGGGAGGAAGCTCCCGGCGGTCAGATCGGGGCGGTGCAGGTACCCCCGCGCGAGCCCCGCGCCGGCCAGCCAGAGCTCGCCGGCGACCCCGATCGGCGCGGGCTGCAAGCCTGGATCGAGCACCAGCGCCCGGGTGCCGGGGAGGGGGCGGCCGACCGGCGGCCCTCCTGGCTCGCGGCCGTCCACCTCGGCGGCGGTGGAGTAGACCGTATCCTCGGTGGGGCCGTACAGGTTGAGGACCCGCGCGTCCCCCGTCTCCCAGAGACGGCGGGCCAGCTCCGCCGGCAGCGGCTCGCCGGCCAGGCCGACGACCCGGACCGAGGCGGGGAGAGGCCCTTGGCGCAGCAGCTCGGCCATGGCGGAAGGGACCGTGTTGACCAGCGTCACCTCGCCGGCCGCGGGCAGGCTGTGGAGCGCCAGGGCGTTCTCGCCCAGCACCACGGTGCCGCCCATCGCGAGCGGGACGAACAGCTCGAAGACCGAGAGGTCGAAGCCGATGGAGGTCGCGGCGAAGACCCCGGCCAGCTCTCCCGGGCGGAAGGCCGCCGCCGCCCAGTCGAGGAGCGCCGAGACCGCGCCGTGGGTTGCCGCCACCCCCTTGGGCCGGCCGGTCGAGCCGGAGGTATAGAGGATGTAGGCGAGAGAGTCCAGCCCGGGAGTGGGTGGCTCCGGGAAGTCCGGCGCCCCCGCATCCCTGGGATCGAAGACTCGCAGATCCGGTAGAGCCAGCCCCGCGGCCAGTTCCCGCCGGCCGACCACCAGGGCCGCCCGCGAATCCTCGATCAACGTCTCCAGCCGCTCGCGGGGATAGGCGGGGTCGAGCGGCAGATAGGCCGCGCCGGACGCGAGCACGCCGAGAAGCGCCGCGACGAGGTCGGGGCCGCGCTCCAGCAACACCCCCACCACCTGCTCCGGCCCGACCCCGAGCCGCCGCAGGGTGTACGCCAGGCCGCGGGCCCGGCGATCCAGCTCCCGGTAGGAGAGCCGCTCCTCTCCCGCGACCAGCGCCACGGCGTCGGGAGTGCGCTCCGCCTGGGCCGCGAACCGCTGGTACGGGCCGCTGGGTCTGCCCGGGTCGGGGCCGGTATCGTTCCACTCGGTCAGGACCTGATGGACCTCCGACTCGCCGGCGAGAGGGAGGCCGTCCACCGTCCGGCCGGGATCGGCCGCCATGGCCTGGAGCAGCCTCGTGAAGCGCTCCGCCGTGCGCAGGGCGGTGGTGCGGTCGAAGAGGTCCGCGCTGTAGTCGAGCACGGCCGCGAGGCCTCCGCCGGCCGCCTCTTCGGCGACGGTCAGGGTGAGGTCGAACGGCGCCTCGCGCGGCGGCAGGGGGATCGGGTCGAGCGCCAGCGGCCCGATGGAGAGGAGGGAGCCGGGCCGGCCGTTCACGAAGCCGGGGAAGGCCTCCTCGCCGGACCCCCGCGCCTGGTGAAAGACCAGCATCACCTGGAACAGCGGCGACCGCCCCTGCGTCCGCACCGGCCGGAGCCGCTCCGCCAGCAGCGGGAAGGGCAGGGCCTGGTGCGCCATCGCCTCGCGGACCGTCCTCCGCGCGCGGTCCAGCAGCTCCCCGGCGGAGGGCGTACCGGAAAGGTCGGCGCGGAGCGCCAGCGGGCGGACGAAGTAGCCCACCGTGCCGGCGAGGTCCGCCGAGGAGCGGCCCGCCGACGGCGAGCCGACCACGAAGTCGGACTGCCCGGCGGTGCGCGCGAGCAGCGCCTGGAACCCGGCGAGCAGGGTCGCGAACAGGGTCGCGCCACGGCCGCGGGCGAGCTCCCTGAGCCCGCCTGCCAGCCCGCCATCGAGCCGGAAGGCGACCGATCCCCCGCGGTGGACGGCGCGCGACGTGCGCGGCCAGCGCGGCCGGTCGGCGGGGAGCTCGAGGTCCGGCGCGTCGCGGAGGCGCTCGCTCCAGTACTCCCAAAGCCGTTCCCCTCGCGGTCCGGCGAGCCGCTCCCGCTCGCGGCGGACGTGATCGTCGTAGCCGGCCCGGAGAGGG
>JBKKAU010000247.1:0-2044 GCA_046714475.1 Thermoanaerobaculia bacterium | reverse complement strand
CACGTTGCTGTGGGGGTGGGTGGCCCCCCCCCCCTCCCCCCCCGCCGGGGGGGGGCCCCCCCCGCCCCCGCGGCCGGGACGACGGTCTGTCGGATGGATTACACGCTCAAGGGTTGGTCGGCTTTTTACAAAACTTCGCGCGGATCGGGAACGATCACGTGTGACAACGGTCAGACGGCGAGAGCGAAGCTCTCCGTCACGGGCGGCGGCCTGACGGCCGGCAAGTCCGAGGTCCGGGACGGCCAGGGGCAGTTCTCCGAGGTCGCGGACATCCGGGAGCTGTTCGGCACCTACGCCGTCGCGACCGCCGCCGCCGGCGCCGTCAAGTCGTCCGAGGCGCAGGCCCTCACCAAGGGAGAGGTCTCCCTGGCCCTGGCCGGCACGGGGACGGGCATAGAGCTCGGCGTGAGCTTCGGCAGGTTCACGATCACCAGGCGCTGATCGCCGCGGTCGCCGCGGTCGCCGCGCGTCTTACGAGCGGCGGCCGTCCCGAATATATAGCCGCGCAAAATTGTTATATTCATCGAGAGAAGCGCTGGGCGAAGGTCTTCAATCGGGAGGAATAGCAGCTCTCTCTGCCGCAAGACTTACCGAGCATCAGATTGGAGCTAAACCATGAACAGAGAGAAGAACAAGGCTACTTGCCGTCTCTTCATCCAGCAGATCTTCAACGAAGGTGACCTCTTGTCGATCCGGGACTTCGTCTCCCCCGATTCCCTCCACCACGAGCTCGACAACATGCCCTCCCCGTCCGGGCGCAGCCCCGAATGGTTCGCGGACATGATCCATCTCTATCGCCTCGCCTTCCCGGACCTCCGGGTCGAGGTTCAAGATCAGATCGCCGAGAGCGATCGGGTCGTGACCTGCCTGCGGATGCGGGGCACCCAGAAGGGTCCGCTGCTGGGGGTCGAGTGGAGCGGCAAGTCGGTGGACATTACCGGCATCCGGATCGATCGTCTGGCCGAGGGCAAGATCGCGGAGAGCTGGTTCCACTGGGATACCCTGGGGATGTTGCAGCAGATCGGGGCGCTTCCCGACCTGGCCCGGGACCCCCGGGCCGCGCCGTGGGCGAAAGAGACCCCCTCTTTGCCGGCCACCGTGCGATTCCCCATGGCCCCCGCGCAGACCGGGATGCGGCCCTCGTCCGCCGCGCGGTTGAGACCCGCCGCGTAGCGCTTCTAACAAAACTTGGCTCAGCGATGTAGGGGAGGGGGAAACCCCCTTCCCGCCCTGTCTGCCCGCCCGTTTATGTAGAATGCCCGGCGATGAATCCTGATCCGACTGTCTACGACGCCGTCGTCATCGGCGGCGGGCCGGCGGGGTCGACCGCCGCCCTCGTGATGGCGCGCGCCGGCCTGCGGGTGCGCCTGCTGGAGCGCACGCGCTTCCCGCGCTTCCATATCGGCGAATCGCTGCTGCCGCGCAATTTCGCGCTGTTCCGCGAGCTCGGCCTCCTCGACGCGCTGGCGGACCTTCCCAAGGTGGACAAGAAGGGGGCCGAGTTCATCCTGGGGAGCGGCGGCGAGCCCTCCCTCTTCCCTTTCACCATGAGCCTGGTGCCCGGCGAGGACGCTTCGTACAACCTCGAACGCGCGCCGTTCGACGCCAGGCTTCTCGAGCTGGCCGGGCAGGCGGGCGCGGAGGTCCGCGAAGGCGTCATGGTCCGCAAGATCCTGCGCCTGGAGGATGGACGGGTCGAGCTGACCACGGACGAAGGCGACGTCGCCGCCCGCTTCCTGGTCGACGCGAGCGGCCAGTCGACCCTGCTCGGCAAGCATCTGGGCCTTCGCCGCGTCCTCCCGCACCTCAAGAAGATCGCCTACTTCGGGCACTTCGAGAACGTCTGGCGGCGGCCCGGGGACGAGGGCGGCTATATCGTGATCGTGGTCTGCGAGGAGGGCTGGTTCTGGATCATCCCCCTCGACGAGACCCGGACCAGCATCGGCATGGTCATGCACGACCACGTGGCGCGCCGGGTGGGGCTCCCCCCGGACCAGATGCTCGCCTGGGGGATCTCCCGGTGCCCGGCGGTGCGCGAACGCAC
>JBKKAU010000246.1:0-3126 GCA_046714475.1 Thermoanaerobaculia bacterium | reverse complement strand
AGGGGCGCGATTCATCGCGCCCTGGGTGGGCGGCTCTCACGCCCCGCCGCCGCGCTCAGCCTTGCCACCAGCTGCGCCAACGCCGCGTCCGCCTCGGTGCTTTCGCCCTTGAGCTGGAACTCGGTCTCCAGGAGGTCGGACGGGAGCTTCGCCAGGAACGGCTCGGGGAGCCGGGTGGCCGCGAGGTAGGCGCGGTGCAGGCGGAACGGATGGAGCCCGGCGAGCGGGTTCTTGCCGCCGGTCGGGATCTCGGACTGCAGGGCCGGGGCGTAGCGGTCCTTGAACCGCGGATAGCTTGACTCCCCGGCCGGCACGCGGGCCACCTTCATCATGCCGCGCACCGCGGCGAGCTGGCGGCAGAACGAGGAGAGCAGCGAGAAGAACGAGAGCCGCGCCGCCAGCGGGTCCTCGGCCGCGGTGACCATCCGCCGCAGCCGGTCGAGCGCCTCGCCCCCACGCCCCGCGGCGATCGCGTCAAGGAGCTGCCAGACGTCCTCCTCGCCGCGGTCCTGGACCGTCTGCTCGACCAGCTTGCGGTCGATCTTCCCCGACGCGGACAGGTTCGCGAGCTTGCGGTACTCGCCGGCGAAACGCGCCGTCGAGTCGGCTTCGACGCCGCCGCGGTCGCCCCCCTTCCCCTTGCCCGCGCCCTCCTGACGCAAGGTCCGGCGGGCCAGCTCGCTCAGGGCGTCGCCGGCGATGCCGACGCCGGTCTGCCGCTCCAGCTCCTCGGCCAGCTTCTCGAGACCCTGCCAGCCGCCGCGCTCCATCTCGACCTCTCCCACCCGCAGCACGGCGTTGCGCTCCTCGAGCACCCGGACCAGAGGATGGTCGGCCGCCATGGCGCGCTCGACGAGGACCAGCGCGTGCCCCGGCGGGAGGCCGTTGCGGACCGCGTCCGAGAGGTCGGAGAGCGCTCCGTCCGCCGCCCCCTGGAGCCCCTCCCGGCGCGCCGCCTCCAGCAGGCCGGCGAGCCCGGTCCGCAGCTCCTCGACTTGGCGCTTGCCGCGCGGCCGCCCGCCGCGGGAACGCCGCCCCTCGAAGACCCAGGCAGGCAGCTCCGCCAGCGCCTGCTCGGGGGTGCCGGCGTGCGGGTCGACGTCGAAGAGGTGGAGCGTCTGGAGCAGGCGGGTGGCCGCCTCCCGCTCCTTGGCGGAGAGCGGCCGGGGCTCGCCCTGGAGCGGCACGGCTTCCTGCGCGTCGTCGATCAACTCGCTCGCGGCCTCGCGGTCGGCGAGGGCCGCCGTGTCGACGACCAGCACCACCTTGGCGGCGGCGAAAAGCGAAAAGGTACGGAGGTCCTGGAGCAGGAGCGTGAGGGACGGCGGACGGCGGTGGGTCTCGACCGGGCAGCCGGCCCGCTGGGCCAGGACCTGCGCGATCCGCTCGGCGGCGGGCTCGGCCAGGACCAGGTCTCCCTGGACGAGGCAGACCTGGGGCGGCTCGCCGCGGCCCAGGCGGGCGATGAAGCTTTCGACGGTGGCGGCCATCGGCACGGGACCCCGGCGTCAGCCCCGGCAGGCGGTCAATGCTCCTCGGACAACAGGCCCTTTTCGGCCAGCTCCTGACAATTGATGCAGAAGCGCGTCCAGGGTACCGCCTCCAGCCGCAGGAGGTTGATGTTCTGGCGGCAGCTGGCGCAACGGCCGTAGGCGCCCTCGTCCATCCGCTTGATCGCCTCCTCCACCTGCAGGAGCATCAGACGCTCGCTGTCGGAGATGGAGAACATCAGCTCCCGGTTGTAGGAGTTGTTGGCGCGGTCGACGATGTCCTCGGTCCCGTCGTCGGCGGACTCCTGCCCGGCCTTTACGTCCTGCTTGTACATGTCCATGATCTCGTCGCGCTGCGTCTCCAACCGCTGGCGGAGAGCCGCGACCCGCTCCTCGGGCACTTCGGGGGCCGGCTGGGCCTGCTGTGTCTTGGCCACGCTTGCTGTCTCCTTTCGGGGGCTCATCTAAGCCACCCCTAAAAGACGATGATGATGCCTTACGGCGGCTCGCGATGATAGCTCATTCCAGCCTCGATCGAGAGCGCGCGGTAGAGCTGCTCGTACAGCACGACGCGTGCCAGTTCGTGCGACAGGGTAAGACGGCCGAGCGACAGGGTCCAACGCGCGGCGTCGAGCACGGCGCGGTCGAGCCCCAGGTCGGAGCCGATCAGGAAGACGACCGGGTGCGGCCACTCGGTCTTGAGACGGGCGAGGCGGTCGGCGAACTGGTCGGAGTCGAGCGTCTCGCCGCGGCTGTCGAGCGCCACGAGCCAGGCGGGCTGAGGGACCGCGGCGAGCAGCGCCTGGCCTTCGGCGCGCTGGCGCTGCGGGTCGCCGGGACTGGTACGGGCGCGGACCGGCAGGTCGCGGACCGGCGCCCAGCGCACGATGCGCCGGCGGTAGGAGTCGCAGATCTCTTCCCAGCTCGAGCGGTGGTGGCGCCCCGCCCAGACGACGACGAGCTCGCGGCCCACGTCAGCCGACCGCGGTGTCCTCTTCTTCCTCGGGGTTGACGTACTGCTCCCACTCCTCCAGGTAGGAGAGCGAGTGCAGGTCGCGCATGCGGTCGAGGAAGACGACGCCGTTCAAGTGGTCGAACTCGTGCTGGACGATGCGCGCCTCGAAGCCCTGGGCGACGTAGTCGAGCGGCTGGCCCTCGCGGTCGATCCCCCGGACGCGCACCGCCGGATGGCGCGGCACCAGGCCGCGCAGGTCGGGGATCGACAGGCACCCCTCCCAGTCGTAGACCAGCTCCCCCGACTGCGTCGTGATCATGGGGTTGATCACCACGCGCAACGGGATCTCCGGCCCGCGGTCGGGGTTGCCGGCGGCCTCGTAGACGAAGACCTGGAGCTCGACGCCGAGCTGCGGCGCGGCGAGCCCCACGCCGGGGGCGGCGCGCATGGTCTCCACCATCTCGTCGATGAGCTGCTGGATCTCCGGACGCCCGATCCGCGCCAGCGGGACGGGCTTGGCGGGAGTGCGCAGCGAAGGGTGGCCGAGCCGGACGATAGGTTGGACGGACATGTTCTGATCCCCTAAAGGTATCCGGCGATTATAGCGTGCTATCCTGCCCGCCCATGGTCTACCCCCCCAGGCGGCGCGGGCGCAAGCTCGCTCTCGGGCTGGCGCTGGCC
>JBKKAU010000245.1:0-9344 GCA_046714475.1 Thermoanaerobaculia bacterium | reverse complement strand
GTGCGGCATGGCGGCGAGCCCGGGGCAGCTCATCGCGGCGCGGTCGGCCCAGGGGATCGCGGCGGCGCTCCTGGTGCCGGGGAGCCTCGCTCTCCTCTCGGCCTCGTTCGAGCCAGAGCGGCGAGGCCGGGCCATCGGCACCTGGTCGGGCTTCAGCGCGATCACGGCCGCCGTTGGTCCCCTTCTCGGCGGCTGGCTCATCGACCATGCGTCGTGGCGGTGGGTGTTCTTCCTCAACCTGCCGCTGGCCCTGGCGGTCCTCGCCATCGGCTTTCGTTTCGTGCCGGAGAGCCGCGACCCTCAAGCGGCGAAGCAACTCGACCTCGCGGGCGCCGCCCTCGTCACTTTCGGGTTGGGCGGCCTAACCTTCGGGCTCATCGAGTCGTCGCGCCGGGGATGGGACGACCCGCTCGTGTTCGGGGCTCTGATCCTCGGCGCGGCGGCGCTCGCCGGGTTCCTCCGGGTCGAGTCCAAGACGCCGGCTCCGATGATGCCGCTCTCCCTGTTCCGCTCGCGGACCTTTGCCGGGGCCAACCTCCTGACGTTCTGGCTCTACGCCGCCCTCGGAGGAGCGCTGTTCTTCCTCCCCTTCAACCTGATCCAGATCCACGGCTACTCGGCCACCGCCGCCGGAGCCGCCCTGCTGCCGTTCGTCCTCCTCCTCTTCTTCCTCTCCCGCTGGTCCGGCGGGCTGGTGAACCGCTATGGTGCCCGGCTGCCGCTGATCGTCGGTCCGGCCGTGGCGGCCGTCGGGTTCGCCCTGTTCGCCCTGCCTGGACTGAGCGGCGGCTATTGGACGACGTTCTTTCCCGCGGCCGTGGTCCTGGGGTTGGGCATGGCGATCAGCGTGGCGCCGCTGACCACGACGGTGATGGGATCGGTGGAAGAACGTCACGCCGGCATCGCCTCAGGCATCAACAACGCCGTCTCACGAAGCGCGGGGCTCCTCGCCGTCGCCGCCTTGGGAATCGTCATGGTCGGCCTCTTCGGCCAGGACCTGGAGCGCCGGATCGAGAACCTCGATCTGCCGTCGGAGGACTGGCAGATGACGATGGACCAGCGGGAAGAGCTGGCCGCCCTGGAGATTTCAGAATCCCTCAGCGAGCCGGTACGGACGCAGCTTCGATCCGCCGTGGAGGAGGCTTTTCTGAGCGGCTACCGCGGGGTGATGTGGACGGCGGCTGCGCTCGCCTTGCTTGCTTCGTTCAGTGCTGCGTGGTTGATCCGGGAGGGGGCGGCCCCGAAGGAAAACAAGACCCGGCCCGTTGGACCGAGGTTTTCCTCGCAATCGGAGTCGAGGTATCCTCAGACGCGAGGGAGATGCGAATGAGTACGCCGAATACCATGAGCGCACCCGTGAAAGAAGTCCTCAAGAAAGCCCTCGAGCTTGACGAGCACGACCGCGCCGAGGTCGCCGGAGCACTCCTCGAAAGTCTCGAGGTCAAGGCTCCTGAGGAAGAGGCTGCCTTTGTGGCAGAGCTTGAGCGCCGCGCGGCTGAAATGGAGTCCGGTGCGGTGAAGGGCATACCCTGGGAGGAGCTCTGGGCAGAGCTCCAACGGGAGCGCGGTGGCTCGTCGCCCGGTTGAATTCCACCCCGCCACTCGCCAGGAAATCAGAAAAGCTTGTGCCTGGTACCGAGAACGAAGTCTCGCAGCGGAAGATGGCTTTCTCGCTGAGTTGAGACATGCCGTCGAGCAGGCATCCATCGCCCCCAATCGATGGCCTCTCTTCAAAGCTGAGACCCGGCGCTACGTCTTTAGTCGTTATCCCTACAGCTTGTTTTATAGAGTTGTTGGAGACGTGGTGTGGGTTCTAGCGGTCGCGCACGACAAGAGGCGAGAAGGGTACTGGGTTGGCCGTCGATGAGACCCGCACCGTCTGGAGGCGCCCGGCTTCAATATCCTTCGGGAGAGATTAGGACTCCCCCTCCCGCACCCCGCTCACAACGCTTGTTACATAGTTTACAAGTGATACAGCCTTGTGGCTATTTATTGCTGTGTCGTAGTCAAGTGCAATGCCGTGGAGCACCTCGTGCCGATTCAGTGCATCCGTCCCCTTTGGTCTATCCTTCTCTGAAGCATTAATAGGAAGTGTTTGCGCTAGCGGGCTCAAGAGTGCCGCCTGGAAGCTATCAGCTAACGCTTGCTCGACGTACAATGCAGTCAACGGCTTCTTGTCCTTCTTCATGAACAGGTATTGCCCCATGGTCTCCTTACAGATGCCATCTGTTTGAGCAAGTAGTACCGGAATCGAGAGGGCATACTCCTCTCTGCGATGTGCCGAGAAAGCAGCATTGATAAGGCGTGCTCGATGAGGGAAGCGCGCAACAATCGCGGTTTCGATTCTCTCGATTTCTTTTTCGAAGTACTCGCAAAGCAGAGTCTCCGTCTCTGCTACGTTCCCCCCAATAAGCGCCCGCTCCAGTTCCCAGAGACCTTCCATAGACATGTCGAAATCGACGTACCAACCGTGGGCACCAAGAGTGAGGAGCGCCCTCTGGGTGAGAGGAGGGAGTTCACGGGACACTCGCTGCAGTTCCTTGAACGCAGGAGCAAATGTACTTTGTATAGCCTTCTGAATATTCTCAGATAGTTCTCTTAATGCAAGTGTGGTGGCCAGTTGAACAGAGTGAGCGAGATCTGCGTTAATTCGCTCGAAGGCATTCTGCACAGATTTCCCGAGTGCTTGCCGCACTTCAACCGCCGAGGTGAGTTGTGCATGCACATGCTGCGATAGCTGCCGCAACTCGTTAAAGTAGGAGTCAAGAAGCGGCCTTATTGAGTTGTCGATCTCCATTATCTCCTATTGAGCACGCTTGGTTGTTATACCCAACCGAACAGGATCGCGTGAAGAAGCTCCTTGGGCGACTTCTCTCCCCTCAGGAAGGAGCGTCTCCCAGAGGATTTCCCGGTGCTTCGCCTCGACCTAACGACCATAGCGTGAAATCTTAGCTCATGGACGACCTTCCCTTCGAGTTACCGCCCGATCAGCTGGTGGGTCGGTGTTCGCTTCATGGTGATTCTTCCGTCTTCCGCTCCAGCGTCCGTCGGAGAATAGGTAGAGCGGCCCGGTCCTTGTCGCGGCCGGCCTGCTCTTTCGACTCGATGATCGCGTCCAGCGTGAGACAGCGGACGCGAAGACCGCCGACCTCGTAGACCCGGGTCCGATCTTTGAGATCCTGGTAAGCCAGCCCCTTGCCGATGGTGGCGAGCACGTCGAGCGGGCCGGCGTCCGTCACGAGTTGGTGCAGTCGGAGCGTCGTCAGCTTGGCCTCGTCCGGGACGATGTGTCGGCCCGCCGGATCCAGATAACGGGCGTTCAGCTCCTGGAGCGCGCTCAGGAGCCTTCTCCGGTTGTCCGGCTCCGGGTCCGGGACGATGTCGAGATCGAAGGTTGCGATCGGCGCGCCTTCCAGCACCGCGGCGATGCCCCCCACGAGGATGTACTCGACCTCGTGACGGCCGAGCACCTTGAGGATGTCGAGGAACCTAAGAGCGGGTCCCATCGCGGAGTGCCCGGACGCTGTCCACGAAGCCCTGCGCCACCTCCAGCCGTTGCGTGGGCGTGAGGCTGAGCATCCAGAGGATCAGGGCATCGTCGGGCTCGGCCTCCGGCAAGGGTGACGCCTCGTCCGGTTCTCCTCTTGACGGCTGTGCGGAGCTCGCGTTTTCCTGTGGCATGAGTTGATGGTATCGGCCGCCTACCAGGCGTGTCCACCTCGGCCATGGCGTTTCATCGAACGGCACAGCGGTGAACGTGGGGGTGCGGTGGGCGCCGGAATTCCGCTTCGCTCTTCGCCGCTCCGCCGCATCGTGCCGGACTCCGCCACGTCGCCAGGATCTCCGCCGCACCGCGCGCAGCTCCACCGCATCGTCGCCAGATTCACCGCACCGCCGGAGACGGTGCGGTAGAGCCCGTGACGGTGCGGTGGATTTTCCGGATACACCGCAACGCGGCCAGATCTACCGCGCCGCCAGGAACTCTACCGCACCGTCTCCAGATTTACCGCACCGCTGGAGACGGCGCGGTAGAGCCCGAGACGGTGCGGTGGATTTGCTGGACACACCGCACCGCGGCCAGATCTACCACACCGCCAGGAACTCTACCGCAGCGTGCGCAGCTCTACCGCACCGTCTCAAGATTCACCGCACCGCTGGAGACGGTGCGGCAGAGCCCGAGACGGCGCGGTGGAGCTGCCCGACATACCGCACCGCAAGCGGATCTACCGCGCCGCCAGGAATTCCACCGCAGCGTCCGCAGCTTTACCGCGCCGCCGCGGGGTCTACCGCGCCGCCGGCTACGGTGCGGTGGATTTCGGTACAGCGCGACAAAATTTCCAGAGATACAGCACCGTAACGGGATCACCCACGACTCCAGGATCTCCGCCGCGCCGCCGGAAACCCGGCCGCAACGCGACGCGCGTTCTCTCGAGGCTACCCCGCCCCGCCCGCCATCTGCATCTCCGCCTCCTCCTCGCTGAGCGCCTCGATCTCCTGCCGCATGATCAGCTCGATCTGCGTCGCCATGCCGGCGACGGTTGGCGACTCGAAGAAGACGCGCAGGGGGAGATGCACCTGGAAGGCGCTCTCGACGCGGGAGAGGATCTGCGGGGCGAGGAGGGAGTGGCCTCCCAGCTCGAAGAAGTTGTCGTGGATGCCGATCGGGGCGCGGTTCAGGACCTGCTCCCAGAGGGTGACCAGGAGCTCTTCGGTCGGCGTCTCGGGGGGCGTCAGCTCCTTGCGCAGGGGCTCGGCGGCTTCGGGCGCCGGCAGGGCTCGGCGGTCCACCTTGCCCGAAGGGTTGAGCGGCAGCGAGTCCAGCAGGACGAAGTCCGTGGGCACCATGTAGGCCGGGAGGCGGTCCTTGAGATAGGCGCGCAGGTCTTCGACGTTTGGCGCGGCCTCCGCGGCGACGACGTAGGCCACGAGGCGCAGGTCGCCGGCGGCGGCTTTACGCGCCACCACCACGGCCTGCCTCACCGCGGGGTGGTGGCCGAGGACGGCGGCGACTTCGTCGGGCTCGATGCGGAAGCCGCGGATCTTGACCTGGTGGTCGGCGCGGCCGAGGAAGTCGATCGAGCCGTCGGCGCGGCGCCGGGCCAGATCTCCCGTCCGGTAGAGGCGGGCTCCCGCGGCGAAGCGGCCGGCGAAGGGATCAGGCAGGAAGCGCTCGGCGGTCAGGCCGGGCGAGCCGAGATAGCCGCGCGAGAGGCCCGAGCCGCCGATGTACAGCTCGCCGGCGACTCCCACCGGCGCGGGCTCGAAGTAGGGGTCGAGGACGTACAAGGTGGTGTTGGCGACCGGCGGACCGATCGGTACGGCGGCGCCCGAGCCCGCCTCCTCTACCCTTCCAGCCGCGGACCAGATGGTGGTCTCGGTCGGGCCGTAGACGTTCCAGAGGGAGGCGACGCGCGGCAGCAGCCGCTCCGCCAGGTCCGGAGGCAGGGCTTCTCCGCCGCAGAGGGCCTTGAGACGATTGCTCCCCTGCCAGCCGGCGTCGAGGAGCATGCGCCAGCCGGCCGGGGTCGCCTGGAGGGCGGTCGCCTTCGAGGTATCGAGACGGGCGGCGAGCAGGGCGCCGTTCGAGGCTTCGTCGCGGCTCGCCAGCTCGATGCGGGCTCCGACGAGCAGCGGCAGGAACAGCTCCAGACCGGCGATGTCGAAGGAGATGGTCGTCACCGCCACGAACACGTCCCCGGCGTCGAGCCCGGGCTGGAGACGCATGGAGGCCAGGAAGTTGACCAAGGCGCCGTGCGGGATCTGGACCCCCTTGGGCCGGCCGGTCGAGCCGGAGGTGTAGATGGTGTAGGCGAGGCTCTCCGGGACTTCCACCCCGCCGACTGGCGGCAGGTCGGAGACGGGCTCCGCGGCCAGGAGGCCGTTCCCCTCCCAGGCGCCATCGAGGCAGAGGACGCGGCAGCCGGCGGGCACCGGCAGCTCATCGCGCAGCCGCTCTTCGGTAAGGAGCACGGCGGGGGCGGCGTCCTCCAGGATCAGCGCCAGCCGCTCGCGCGGATGGGACGGATCGAGCGGCACGTAGGCTCCCCCGCTCTTGAGCGTCGCGAGGAGGGAGGCCAGCATCGCCGCCGAGCGATCCAGGGCGATCCCGACCCGGACCTCGGGTCCGACGCCAAGCCCGCGGAGATGGTGGGCCAATTGGTTGGCCTGCCGGTTCAGCTCGTCATAGGTGAGGACCGTGCCTCCTATGGCGACCGCCGGGGCGGCCGGCGCGGCGCGGACCTGGTCCTCGAACAGGCGGTGGAACGGCAGCGACGGGACGTCGGTACGCGAGTCGTTCCAGGCGGCCAGGAGCTGGCGCCGCTCTTCGAAGCCGAGCATCGACAGCTCGGAGACCCGGCGCCGGTGATCGGTCGCCAGCTCTTCCAGGAGGTTGCGGAAGTGGCCGAGGATGCGCGCGGCCGTGGCCTCGTCGAAGAGGTCGGTACTGTATTCGAGAAAGCCGTGCAGACCCTCGGGCGTGTCCATCATCGACAACGTGAGATCGAACTTGGAGGTGCCGCTCTCGGGCTCCAAGGCCTCCAGCGTCAGGCCCGGCAGCTCCAGGGTCTGCGTCGGGGCGTTCTGCAGGACGAAGAGGACCTGGAAGAGCGGCGGGCGGCTGGCGTCGCGGGCGACCTCCAGGTGCTCGACGAGCTTCTCGAACGGCAGGTCCTGGCGGGCGAAGGCGGCGAGCGTCGTCTGTTTCACCTGTCCGAGCAGCTCCTCCACCCGCAGGTCGCCTTGCACCCGGCCGCGCAGGACCAGGGCGTTGACGAAGAAGCCGATCAGGTCTTCGACCTCGCGGCGGTTGCGGTTGGCCACCGGCGATCCGATCAGGAAGTCGGTGAGCCCGGTGTAGCGGTGGAGCTGCACCTGGAAGGCCGCGAGCAGGGCCATGAACAGCGTCGCGTTCTCGTTGCGGGCGAGCGTCTGGACCCGGGCCACGAGTTGCTTGGGCAGGGTGAACCGGAGATGGGCACCGGCCACGCCCTGGGCGGGTGGACGGGTGCGGTCCACCGGCAGGTCGATCGCCTGCGGCGCTCCGGCCAGCTGCCCGCGCCAGAAGGCGATCTCCTCTTCGAGGGCCTCGCCGCGCAGCCTTTCGCGCTGCCAGACGGCGAAGTCGGCGTACTGGACCGGCAGCTCGGGGAGCGGCGACGGCCGGTCCTCGCGGAAGGCGGCGTAGAGCGCCGCCACCTCGCGGATCAGCACGCCCATCGACCAGCCGTCGCTGACGATGTGGTGGATGGTCGCGAGCAGGGCGTGGTCCTCCTCGTCCAGCCGTACCAGCCGCACCCGCAGGAGAGGCGGTTGCGTGAGGTCGAACGGCCTCTGCGCCTCCTCCTGAGCGAGCTTCGCGAGCCGGGCTTCGCGCCGCTCGGCGGAGGGATCGGTCAGCTCGACGAGCGGCATCTCCAGGGTGACCTCGGGGGCGACGATCTGGACGGGCGAGCCGTCGGCCGCGCCGAAACCGGTGCGCAGCACCTCGTGGCGGCGCACGATCTCGCGGAAGGTCCGCTCCAGGGCGAAGACGTCCAGCCGGCCGCGGAGCCGCAGCGAGATAGGCACGTTGTAGAGCGGGCTCCCCGGCTGGAACTGGTCGAGGAACCAGAGGCGCTCCTGCGCGAAGGAGAGCGGCAGCGGCCGGTCCCGCGGCGCCAGCGGGATGGCCGGTTCGAGCGGCTCCTGCTCCATACCCTCGGGCAGCAGGGCGTCGATGCGGGCGGCGAGGCCGGAGAGGGTCGGCGCCTCGAAGACGTTCGCCATGGGCAGCTCGATGCCGAACGTGGCGCGGATGCGGGAAGCGAGCTGCGTGACCAGCAGGGAGTGGCCGCCCAGGTCGAAGAAGTTGTCGTCGACCCCCACCCGTTCGAGCCGCAGCACCTCCTGCCAGGCTTCGGCCAGCCGCTTCTCGGTACGGGTACGCGGCCCGACGAAGACGGCTTCGCTATCTGAGCCAGGCGATTTCACATCTTCCGGAGCTGGCAGGGCGCGGCGGTCGACCTTGCCGCTGGGGGTGAGCGGCATGCGGTCGAGGGTGACGAAAGCGGCCGGCACCATATACTCGGGCAGGGCTTCGCGGAGATGGGAGCGCAGGTCGCCGGTATCCGGGATATCTGGAGCCAGGCCGCGCGGCACGAGATAGGCGACCAGGCGCCGGTCTCCGGGGCCGTCCTGCCGGGCCATGACGACCGCCTCCCCCACCTGCGGGTGGCCCAGGAGCGCGGCCTCGATCTCGCCGAGCTCGATGCGGAAGCCGCGGATCTTGACATGGTGGTCGATCCGGCCCAGGTATTCGAGGTCGCCGTCCGGCCGGCGCCGCGCCAGGTCGCCGCTGCGATAAAGGCGCGCGCCTAGCGCGCCGTTCCGATCAGACTGCCGTGCGCCGGGTTGCGCCGCAAAGGGGTCCGGGACGAAGCGCTCGGCGGTGAGGGCCGGCCGGCCCAGGTAGCCGCGCGCGACGCCGGCGCCGCCGACGTGGATTTCCCCCGGGACGCCGGCCGGGACGAGCTCGCCGCGCGGCCCGAGGAGATGGACGGAAAGATCGGGGATGGCGGCGCCGATCGGCCCGTTGCCGGGGGTCTTCAGGTCCCTGACGCCGATCGGGCGGTAGGTGACGTGCACCGTGGTCTCGGTGATGCCGTACATGTTGATCAGCCGCGGGGCGTCCTCGCCGTGGCGGACGAACCAGGGCGCGAGGGCCGAAAGCTCCAGCGCCTCGCCGCCGAAGATCACCCAGCGCAGGGCCAGGCCGCGGTCGGTCTCGGTCGCCTCGTGCTGTACGAGCTGGCGGAAGGCGGAGGGGGTCTGGTTGAGGACGGTGACCCCTTCGGTGGCGAGCAGCTCGTAGAAGTCGGCCGGCGACAGCGTAGTCTCCCGCGGCACGATCACCAGCCGGCCGCCGTAGGCCAGCGCGCCCCAGATCTCCCAGACCGAGAAGTCGAAGGCGTAGGAGTGGAACATCGTCCAGACGTCGTCCGGGCCGAAACCGAACCAGAAGTCGGTGCTGGTGAGCAGCCGCGCGACGTTGGCGTGCGTGACCGGCACCCCCTTGGGCTTACCCGTAGAGCCGGAGGTGTAGATCACATAGGCCACGTTCTCCGGCTCGGGGCCGTCCTCCAGGTCCTCCGGGCTCTCGGCCGCGAGGCTTTCGCGGTCGGCGTCCAGCCGGACCACAGGAAACGGCAGGTCGTCGCCGAACAGATTCACAAGATGCTCCTGGGTCACCAGGACCGGGGCGCGGCTGCCGGACAGGGCGTCCTCCAGGGTGTAGGTCAGCCGCTCGCGCGGGTAGGCCGGATCGAGCGGGACGTAGGCGCCGCCGGCCTTCAGGATGCCCAGCA
>JBKKAU010000244.1:0-4263 GCA_046714475.1 Thermoanaerobaculia bacterium | reverse complement strand
TTTTGCCGAGACGAGCGTGGCAATGATCAGGCTAGCCATGATAAGGCTGATGCTCGGACGGCTCGCTCGGAAATGACTTCCCAAACACCCTCTTAGAGGTGCCAGAGGATGAGTTCCAGCCAACAGGAAGAGGTTAAATATCTCGACCGCCTTCTGATCGGGTGTTTGAAGGACATGTGGTCGTCAGGCAAGGAAGTTGATAACCGGTGGGCCAGCGTTCAGGGACATTCCTGACGGGTCGCCGAGGTCTTTTCACCTCTTCTTCGGGAGGCGGGACACACCTCGACCATTCCGGGGCTGAGCGCCCGGACGGCCGATAAGCTTTACTTACCTCTGGCTATCCCCTGACAAACGGCAACGCTGGTGGGGAAGCCCCAAGGTGGGAAGGGGGCGCTGCGATCCCCGGCCGGAGCTTCTCCGAGGCCTCTCGAAACACGTTCGCTGCTGCGACATGACGCACAGATGCCGCTTTGTCGCAGGAGGGAGTTCATGCCATCATTGCGGCGGTCAACACCGCGCATTCACGCGGGTGACGTACAGGAGGTCAAAGGATGAATAGTGCTGAGAGCGGACCCCAGCTCGTAGCTGCAACGATCGACTCGTACACCACAGGTCAATCCCTTGTAGCGACGTCGGGCAGGAATGCCTCCTCCATCGTCAACGCACCGGAAGCTCTTGGTGACAAACGCCGGGCCAATCTCATCTTGTTCGATGAAGGGACCCTTTCGTTGGCCATCGGAGGCGGTGAGGTTGCCTACAAGCTGGAGGGTAGCGGCGGGCAGACTGCGCAGATCGGTTGGCTGTGGTACGTCGACCCATCGGCGCCGATCTCCCCGGTCGACCTGACCGTCGGCGGCAGGTACAGCGCATTCCAGATCGAGGTCCTCGAGTTGACGGAACCGATCGTCGTCCAGGTGGATGCGCTGGACGCCTACAACCGGTTCGACTCGGTGATGTCGATCGTCGACAAGCCGGGGCAGTCGCTGGTCTATCCCTTCTCGAGCTTCATCTCGCCGTCGGGCCCGGTGAAGGTCGACTTCAGGAGGATCATCGGACTTCAGGTGGAGATCGACCTGCACAACCGCAAGGCCGGATCCTTGAAGCTCGGGCCGCTCAGGGTGGCGTGAGAGTGAATGGAGGCAGAAGCCGACGCTTTGTTGAAGGCCGGCTCCACGGGATGAAGGTCGCCAAGTAAAGAAAGGAGACAGTATGAAGAAAGCACTGAAAAGAAAGCTGACGCTCAGCAAAGAGACCATCGCGAATCTTGAGGCTGATAAGCTGACCCAAGCAGTGGGTGGGGACAATCTTCTTGGTATAGCATTCTCAGACAACTGGGAAAAGACTACCTGCGTGTAGGCTATGCGGTCTGAAAGACTGCGAGAGTTGAGGCGGCACCTGCCGCAGGACTCTCGCGGTCTGTCAGGCCGCATCAGGGTTTTGTCGCCCTTTCCCGGGGAATCCGCCTTCGGTAGCGGTGCTATGATCAGAGATGCAACCGCAACTGCTCAGACTGGAGAGGGTGCCATGATGCACGTCCCAAGAAACGCGCGGGTGTCCTGGTGGAGCCGGTGGGCCGCGAGGCTGAATCGTTGTGTGCCCATGGGCTGCGCGCTGGTGGTCGCTGCCACTGTGTCCGCTGGAGCGAGCGCCTGGGCAGAGACGATCGCCCGGGGACCCGTGCGCGCAAACTTAGTGGGCAGGTTCAGTGTGCCGGTGGTCGGCGCTGTCCTCGGAACGGAGATCGGCGGGCGGAGCTACGCACTGGCTTCCGACCGGTTCGACAACCACTCGGTTTACACTCGCAGCTTCTGGTGGACCCGCGCTCGGAACGGACAACGCTGGACTCTGATGAGTCGCCAACCATCGCCGTACTCTCCCTGGCTTGTCGCCCCTGATCCGGCACGGCCCGACACCGTGTACGGGGTTGATCAGGACGGAGCAGTCTTCCGCAGCGAGGATGCGGGCGTCACTTGGGAGAGGCGCGGCACAGCACCGAGCGGTTTCCCTTATCAAATCCTGGTTGCGGAAACGAGTCTTCTGCTCGTCGGCGACTGGGGTGGCTGTTCTCCCTGCCGCTCCCACGACGGCGGGCGAACCTGGGAGACGTCGACCTTTGAGGCCTACGAGCTTGCGCTCGCTCCCGGCAACCACCGTATCGTCTATTCATTCGCGCCAGGAGCGATTCTTCGCTCCTCGGACGAAGCACGATCTTTCATCGACGTGTCGCCGGCGAAGTGGGTGGGCGCGAGCGCACTCGCGATTGCGCCCTCCGATGCAGATGTCGTCTATGCCTTGGCGCCTGACTCGACGGTGAGCTTCCTGCGCCGGACCGACAATGGAGGCGCTTCCTGGACCGGGCTCGCCCCGCCGGTGCCCGGCCTGACTTGGAGCGGCCCCGCTGTGGATCCGGCGACCGCGACGCATCTGGTGATCCTCGGAGGTCCGGAGGACATGTCCGCACCTCGCCGACTCTTCGAGTCGTTCGACGGTGGCGCTTCGTGGATCGCGCATGCGGGATTGGTGGACGCGACGGCGCTGCGTGTCTCGACGACACGGAGGGGATTGGAGATCGAGGCGTTCGGCCGGCGGGGGATCTTCACAACCCTCGACCGCGGCGACAGTTGGGTTTCGGCGGACCAGGGCATCGCCGCCGATACCGACCTCGAGCTGGCCGGGGGAAGCCATGGTGACCTCTATCTTTTCCATACGGAGAACGGCAGCGTCTGGCGCAGCCAGAACGGCGGCCGCACGTGGGAGCTGCGGGGCTCCCAGCCCGGAATACAGTCTCTCGCGGTCGACCCTTTCGATCCCACGAAGCTGCTGGCGCTCGATGGAAATCAGCTTGACATGTGGTGGAGCGACGACAGCGGGCGGACCTGGTCACGGCGTAAAGGTCCCGAGCGGCAGGACCCTCCGCTCCTCTATATCTCCAGCCTGACTTTCGATCCGCACCGGCGGGACACCGTCTATGCCTCGACCCGAGAGGATGCCTGGTTGTCGGTCGACCGGGGCAGAACCTGGAGCCTCTGGACACGCTCGCTACCCTCTGAGATCTACTGCAGCGACAACACCGGCGTCTGCTCCGAGTTGCGTGGCGTCGGATCGGTCGTTCCGGACCCCTCTTTATCGCGTCGGTTCTACGTTGTTGCGCACCAGCTATTCAGAACCGATGACGACGGAGCCACCTGGAAGCCTCTGCCATTCTCGGGCTACCGGGTGCGGCCAGATCCGCGGATCGAAGATCGCCTGTACCTGGGAACGGAGATAGCGGCGGTCCTGCAGAGCGATCGCGCTGGCGAGTTCCCTTGGCGGCGGATCTTCCCCCGGGGGACGGGCTACGTCCCGTTCGACAGCGACTGGCTCACGTTTGATCCCCAAGGGCGCCTCGTCGTCGCACCGATCAGTGACAGCGCTACATTTCTACGCCGTCTCGGAGGCTCGACATGGGAAAGCTTTTCGGTCCGTCTGCCGTATGAAGAGGACGTACGGCTCCTGGAGCCCCTCGTGGCCATTCCCGGCGGCGCTCGGATGTTCCTCCTGGTCCCCGCTCTCGGTCTCTTCAGCGCCGACGTACCCTCGTCTTTTGGACGTTGACCTGGGCTCCTGACAACCAAGGGGCAGGGCCCGAAGGTCCTGCCCCGTCAGAAGCTCAACCTCAGTGGATCCCCCTCACGTCGATCGCCTGGCCCCAAGAATCAGAGCCTTCTGGATGATCATCACCCGTTTCTAGAAGTCATCCCCAAGAGTGGGGCTTGGATGAGGTGAAGCCGAGCGCGAAGAGCGAGTTGGCCAGAGGGTAAATGCCCGTTCTCCGCGATTCAGAGGCAGTCTGCGAGCCGCGGGGAACCTCTCGGGAGAGGCCGAGTCTCGGGACTCTGCCGCAGGATCGCATCGCAACCCATCGGCTCGATCCCGGCCTCCTGTCTCTTTGTCGTCGCCTCGGCCTCGATCTGCTGAACGAGGTTCTCGATCCTTTTCTGGTAGTCCTCCACGGAGAGATTCTTCCAGCAGGGGAGACGCTCCAGGGAGAGATCTGCAACTGGGAGGACAACTCGTTGGTCACAGCCGTGGAAGCTGGAGCCGGGCGCGCGTCCCGCCGAGCGGCGAGGTCTCCAGCGTGACGGAACCACCGTAGAGCTCGGCGAGATCGCCGACGATCGCGAGACCGAGCCCTGATCCCCCGCCCTGCTGGTCGGCCCGCACTCCTCGCCGCAGCACCTGAGCGCGCAGGGACGGATCGAGGCCCGGTCCATCGTCGTCGAC
>JBKKAU010000243.1:0-3885 GCA_046714475.1 Thermoanaerobaculia bacterium | reverse complement strand
CGCCGGGTCCTTCTCAAGCAGGCGGTCGACCAGGTCCGACAGGCCGCCCGGCACCTCCGGACGGACCTCGCGCAACGGCGCCTGGCGGGCGGCGCAGATGCGGGTCAGCGTCTCCAGCGGCGCCGTGCCGAGGAAGGGGGAGCGGCCGGAGAGCGTCTCGTAGAGCAGCGTGCCAAAGGAGAAGAGGTCGGACCGGGCATCGACCTCCAGCCCGCGCGCCTGCTCGGGCGACATGGCGCGGAAGGTCCCCACCACCACATGGTCCAGGGTCAGCGACTCCTCCCCCCGCAGCTGCTTGGCGAGGCCGAAGTCGAGGATCCGCGCCCGCCCGTCGCTCTCGACCATGACGTTCTCGGGTTTCAGGTCCCGGTGCACCACGCCCCGGCCGTGGGCCGCGGCCAGCCCTTCGGCGATCTGCGTTGCGAGGCGCAGCGCCGGCGTCAGCTCCAGGGGGCCTTGGGCGATCAAGCCGGAGAGGGGGGTGCCTTCGACCAGCTCCATGACGATGGCGTCCGCCGGCTCGGTGAAGACGACGTCGTAGATCTGGACGATGGCCGGATGGCTCAAGCCCGCCGCGGCGCGGGCCTCGCGGCGGAAACGCTCGCGCGCCCGCTCGTCGCCGGCCGCTTCGGGGCGGATCAGCTTGACGGCGACCCAGCGTTCGAGCCGTTCGTCCCAGGCGCGGTAGACCTGGCCCATGCCGCCGGAGCCCAGCCGGTCCTCCAGGCTGTACGGCCCGATCCGTATGGGATCGGACGCCGTCATCGGAGCCTCAGGCTCGGCCGAGCCCGGTCATGCGGCGCTGGAGGCCGCGCCTGGAGACCTCCAGCGCTTCGACCATCGCGTCGAGGTCTCCCTGGAAACGCTCGGAGCACTCTTCGATCTCCTCGCGGCTCAGATCCGCAGCTTTACGGATGTACGGGCTTTTCTCAATCTTACTGTACAGCGAGGTCCGGGAGATGCCGAGTTGCTCCGCGGCCGGCTTCAGGAGCCAGCGGTTGGCGCGCAGCGCGGCCAGCAGCTCCTCCTCGCCGACCTCTTCCGGCCGGCGGTACTCCTTGCGCGACGCCTTCTCCGCGCCCGCCGAGGCCGGCAGGGGCGGGGCGGCGGACGGGGCCGCCGCGCGGCCGGGCGCGGAGAAGGCGAGGAACAGGTCCTCGATCCAGGGGCCCTCGGCCACCTCGTCGGCGCCGCGGCCGGCGACAGCGATACGCCGCACGGCGTTCCCGAGCTGGCGGACGTTGCCCGGCCAGGAGAACGCGGCCAGCCGGGCGACCAGCGGCGCCGGCAGCCACGGCCGGCCGTCGGGCGGCGTCGCCAGCCGGTAGGGCTCGCCCAGAGCCTCCAGCTCCTGGCGCAGGAAGTGGAGCAGCAGGCGGCCGAAGTCGTCGCGGCGCGCGCGCAGCGGCGGCAGGCGGATCTCGTAGCCGGCCAGGCGGTGGAGCAGCGGCGCGCGGAACCGGCCGGCCGCCGCGGCCGCTTCGAGGTCGGCGTCGGTGGCGGCGGTCAGCCGCACGTCGACCCGTTGCGGCTCGCCGCCGACCGGCTGGATCTCGCCGGTCTCCAGAGCGCGCAGCAGCAGGACCTGCACCTCCGGAGGCGTCTCCCCGATCTCGTCGAGGAACAGCGTGCCGCCGTGGGCGCGGCTGAGATAGCCGGGCCGCGCCCGGTCGGCGCCGGTGAAAGCGCCGCGGGCGGCGCCAAACAGCTCGGCGGCCGCGAGAGTCGACGGCACCGCGCCCATGTTCACCGCGAAGAAAGGCCGCGTCCGGCGCGGCCCGGCCTCGTGGAGGGCGCGCGCCACCAGCTCCTTGCCGGTCCCGGTCTCGCCGCGCAGCAGGACCGGCACCGCGAGGTCGGAGACGCGGCGGATCTCCTGGCGCAGGCGGACCACCGGCAGGCTCTCGCCCACCAGGCCAAAGCCCGGCAGCCCGGCGGGCGGCAGCGGGTCGAGCCGCGACAGCAGCAGGACGATCCGGTTGGCCAGGAGGAGGACGGCGCCGCGCTCCACCTCGGCCGCGGACAGCTCGCGGACGCCGGTCACCGGCTCGCCGTCGACGGCGACCGCCGTCGAGGCCTCGCGGCAGTCGAGGAGGACGGCTCCGGACGCGGCGCCGGCGAGCCGGACCGGACGGCGGCTGAGATAGGCGTCGCCGAGCGGGCGGACGAGCGCCTGGCCGGACTGGGAGAAAAGCGGCTCCCGCCGGGAGAGGAGCTCCTCCCGTCCCGAGACGAGCCCCGGGAGCGCCACCCGCTCGCCGATCCGTTGCAGGTCGGGGTGGTAGAGGACGGTCAGGCCGGGGACCTGGATGCTGTCGAGAGACAGCCGGGTCCGGGTCTCCGGGCGCGTCTCGGCCTCCAGCCGGCGCAGCTCTTCGCTGTCGTGGGACACCAGGGCAGTTTAGTCACCGACTCCACGGCGGGCAAGGGCATGAGGATCGCCATGGCCACTTCTCCGGCGAGCTCTTCGGGATCGACGCGGCGGCGGCGGCGGACAGCCCGCCTTCCCGCCCTGGCGATCGCACCCCGCCTCGCGGACGGAGCGGATCTACCACAACCCGCCGTTCCAGTTCCGGAGCCGCTCGGACATCGACGCCTTCGAGTTGCGGTAGCGTCCCACCCCCTCACCAGGGGACGTTCCCCCTCGCTTCCGCGTCCCGTCCCCCCGCGAGGGGACGCGGTCCCCCGCCGAGGGGACTAGGCCCCCTTCTTCCAGGTCGCCTTCATCTCCTCCAGGCCGTCGATATATCCCTGGGGGGCCTTGCCGCGCGCCAGCGCGATCGCCCTGTCGAGCAGGGGGAGCGCCTCGTCGACCTTGCCGGCGCGCCGCAGCAGCTTCGCCTTGGCCTCGTAGCCCCAGAAGCCCTCCTGGAGGGCCAGCGACCGGTCGACCCAGGTCATCGCCTCGTCCAGGCGCTCGCCGCGCTCCAAGGCGTAGTTGACAGCGTAGAGGTAGTTGTCGGCGTCCGGCTTCCCGGCGATCGCCTTGTCCAGGTTGCCCCAGACGATGCGCGGCACGTCCACCTCGATGCGGACCGGCAGGCGCAGGGTCTCCCAGGCCATTTCCAGCAGCGCCGACTCCGGCGTCACCGGAGCGATCGCGAAGCTCATCCACTCGGTGGGGGGACCGGTTTGCGGCTGGACCTGGAAGCGGAGCAGGTCCTCGCTCTCCTTGTAGAAGTACGCCCCCCACTGCTGCGCCCGCTGGTTGAGGATCACGGTCCAGGAGTCGGGGCCGGGGATGGCGAAGAGGGCGTAGGTGCCGGCGGGCACGTCCCTGCCCTCCACCTTCACCGGGTCCGAAAAGCGGACCGTGGTGGCGTCGTTGGCGCCCAGGCGCCAGACCTCGCCATAGGGCACGAGGCCGCCCCAGACCTTGCGCCCCTTGACCGCCGGGCGGTGGTACCGCACCTCGACGTCGGTGGTGCCGATCCTCAGGCTCACCGACGCCGCGGGGCTGGCGCGGGGGACGGGGACCTGGGCCGCAACGGCGGCGGTGGAGAGGGACAGGGCGAGACAGGCGGCAACGATTCGCATCGCGGAGGTCACTCCTTTGGGAAGTTGGCGCCCGCATCTTACCAGGGGGTTGCCTGACCCGCTCTATGCTGATATGACATGGGGATAATATTCCGGAGGGACACCATGACCCACGAGAGGGTGAGTCGGCTCCTGTTCTCCGTGCTCCTGCTCCTGCTCGCCACCGCCGGGATGGCGCATGCCGCCGGGGAGGCCGGGGACGTCTCGCGGCTGGACGAAGCGCCGAGCTGTGAGGACCGGACGCCGGACGTCGCGCCGCTGCCCGACGGCGGCTTCATCGCGGTCTGGCTGGCCGGTCTCGAGGACCGGCCGGGCAGCGGGGCGCGGATCCTGGGACGGTTCCTGGAC
>JBKKAU010000242.1:0-7953 GCA_046714475.1 Thermoanaerobaculia bacterium | reverse complement strand
CCGTATGGACGTGGCGGATCTCCCCTGCCTGCGGGTAGCGGCGCAGAGCGACCTGGTCATAGGTCTCGCCCTCCGGGCCGAGCGGCGAGGTGCCGAGCGCTTCGAACGACGGTTTGAGCCCGGCCAGCCCTTCCGCCGTCGTATCCGGCCGCGGGTTCTCGTCCTGCTCCAGGAGCACCGCCTCGGTCTCGGGGTCGCGGACAGGGAAGATCCCCCGGGCGAAGCGTCCCTCTTGCTGCGCCCGCGCCGCCTTGCGTTGCGACTCCAAGGCGAAGGCGTCGACGTCCTCGCGCGTGAGCCCTTCGAGGGTCGCGATCAGGTCGGCGCTGATGCCCTGGGGCACCTGGAAGTGCGTCTCCCGCAGCCGGGTGTTGCCGCCGTCCTGGCCCGCGCCGTCCGAGCCGATGGGCTGGCGCGACATGCTCTAGACGCCGCCCGCGACCACCAGGCGCTGCGCGCCGGACATCACGCCCATGGCCGCGAAGTTGAGCGCCTGGAGGCCGGAGCCGCAGAAGCGGTTGAGGGAGACGCCGGTCACCTCGATCGGCCAGCCGGCCGCGAGGATGGCATTGCGGGCGATGTTCGCCCCCTGCTCGCCGGCCTGCGACACGCAGCCGACGACCACGTCGTCCACCTCGTTGCGGTCGATGCCGGCGCGGTCGGCCAGGCAGTTGAGCGTCTGGGCGAGAAGCTCCTGGGGATGGAGGCCCGAAAGGGCCCCCTTGCCCGCCTTGCCGCGTCCCCGCGGCGTACGGACGGCGTCGAGGATGTAGGCGTCAGCCATGGGACTCTCCTAGCTTGTAAGAACGAACGATCGTGCGTTTTTCAAGTGACGAGACGGGTACTCTCATTGCTGGGCCTCTCCGGGTCAGGCGCGGGAGGCGGCGAGCAGCCGCTCGAAGGCCTTGCGGGCGCGCTCAACCGCCTTGGGGTCGCGCAGCAGACGTTGCGCGTGGTGGCAGCCGAGGACGATGCAGTCGATCTCGAAGGCAATCTGCTCGGGGTCGAGATCGGAGCGGAAGTGGCCGGCCTCGATGGCGAGGCGCGCGGCCTTGCTGAGAAAGGCGAAGCGGTCCTTGTAGGTCTGCTCCAGGTAGTCGCGCTGCGGCCCCGGCCGGTCGTCGAGCTCTACCGAGGCGGTGACGAAGATACAGCCGCCGGGCATGTCGTTGGCCCAGATCAGCCAGTGGTCGAAGAACGCCCGCAGGCGTGGCTCACCGCGAGGGGCGGCAAGGGTCGGGCGGACGACCGTCTCGTGGAAGCGCGCCACGGCGGCCTGGAGCACCTGGAGCTGGAGCTCGTCTTTAGAACCGAAGTGGGCGAAGAGCCCGCTCTTCGAGAGGCCGAGCTCGGACGAGAGGCTGCCGATAGTCAGCCCCTCGAGCCCATCGCGGCTTGCTACGCGTAGCGCGCCGTCAAGGATGCGGTCCCGGGTCTCGGCTCCCTTGCCCATGGACCCATGATACGAACGGTCGTTCTATTTTGCAAGAGGGGTCTACGTTTCGGGAAACGCCAGCCGTGCCAAACGTGCCTGTAAATCCCGGAGGTACTCGCGGAGCTCCGATGCGGACAATCCTCCCGGCGGCAAGGCATCCTCTCCAATCTCAACTTGCGAGAGGACCCATGCGAGCTGTGCCGGAGTCATGCCGGCGTCTTTTCGCGAGGCTTGGGTCAAAGCATTCTCGACGGAGTAACCTCGCTGCTCCAGCGCCTGGACATCCACCAGATCTCGAATTTCGGCGCGCGAGAGCAGCGTGCAGAGCTTGTTGACGAGGATCTCTTCCGGAGGGTCGACCCGGATCTCTCCGAAGCGCTGCTTGTCGGGATGCAGTTGGGGAACAAGATCCCGGACGAGATCGACGACAACAGAGTCAGAGCCGCGCCGCAGCAGGAAGCGACGGAAGTCCGGTGAGGTGCGTAGCGCTTCTACCGAGGCGCCGATTTCCCGGGCGAGGGCCGAAAGGGCAGAAACCCCTTCTTCCAACCGATCTTCCACCGTGAACAGATCGAGGTCTTTGGTCTTCCGGTGCCCCAGGTGGTAGCCGGCCAGAGCGGCTCCTCCGGTCAGGAAGAAACGGTCTTCGCGGCGGAAGAAAGCCCTCAGTACCTCCTGCTGGAAACTATCGAGGGTTGAGCTCAAGCAGCCCTTGCCTATGCCACTCGGTGAGAAGGAACTCCCAGAAAGACCGCCGGCGACCGAGTTGACGGGAGAGGTCGGTCCAAGTCCGAGCAACCTCTTCCGGGGTTGTGAACTTCCAGACTTCCGTATCCCTGGCCTCACGGAGGATCTTGGCCAACAGGCGGGTTCGCTCGGCGGTAGAAGCGGTTCGCAGACGCGAGCGGAGCTCCCGGACGGTCATCGGCTCGTCCCAGAGGAAGTAGGGGACGGTGTCAGGCTCGTCGAGCTGCGTAGAGAGAGGGAGCGCAGGCTCCTGCTTTGCCGTCATCGAAGAGATGATAACCGACCTCGCCGAGGGGGTTCCCCCTCCTATGCTACTATCCTCGATCCAGCCGCCCCCTGGCTGGCACCCTTTCCCGACTACCTTTTTTCTATACCGAGGGACTGAGACCCGATGAAGAAGATCGGAATCTTGTTCGGCCAGGAGGATACGTTCCCCTGGGCCCTGATCGACCGGATCAACTCCAGGAACGTGGACGGCATTACGGCGGAGCCGGTCCGCCTCGACAAACTCGTGCAAGGCGAGGACTCCGGGTACGCCGTCATTTTCGACCGGATCTCGCAGGACATCCCCTTCTACCGCGCCTATCTGAAGAACGCGGCCCTGAACGGCACCGCGGTGCTCAACAACCCGTTCTGGTGGAGCGCCGACGAGAAGTTTTTCAACAACTGCCTCGCCACCAAGATCGGAGTGGCCGTTCCCAAGACGGTCCTGCTGCCGTCGAAGGAGCATCCGCCGGACACCAGCGACCGGTCGATGCGCAACCTCGCCTATCCGCTGGACTGGGATGGGATCTTCGACTACGTCGGTTTCCCGGTCTTCTTCAAGCCCTTCGCCGGCGGCGGCTGGAAGAACGTCTACCGTCTGGAGAACCCGCAGCAGCTCTTCGAGGCCTACGATCAGACCGGACAGCTGGTCATGATGCTCCAGGAGGAGATCGTCTTTACGGAGTACTTCCGCTGCTACTCGATCGACCGCCAGGACGTGCGCATCATGCCGTACGACCCCAAGCAGCCGTTCCACCTGCGCTACGTCCGCAACGGCCCGCCGGTCGATCCGGCGCTGCTCGACAAGGTGCACGACGGGGTGCTCAAGCTGAACCGCGCCCTGGGCTACGACTTCAACACCGTCGAGTTCGCGGTGCGCGACGGCATCCCGTACGCCATCGATTTCTGCAACCCGGCGCCGGACTGCGACGTCCACTCGATCGGCGAGGACAACTTCGCCTGGGTGGTCGACGCGGCGGCCAATATGGCGATCCGCAGGGCCCAGGCGTACGAGCCGGGCAAGAACGGCCTGACCTGGGGCGAGTTCGTCACCTCCGCCGTCTCCTCCGAGGGGGCTCCCGTCCGCTAGATCGGGCGGGAAGGGGCGTCATGGAAGCCAGGCTGTTCACGCTCGGGATCGAGGAGGAGTTCCAGCTTATCGACCCCGAGAGCCGTGGCCTGCGCTCCCACATCCACCACCTGCTGGAGGACGAGGACGGGCCGTTCACGGACCAGATCAAGCCCGAGCTGCACCAGTCGGTCATCGAGCTGGGCACCCACATCTGCCAGGACATCCAGGATGCCCGGCGAGAGGTGACCCGGCTCCGCACCGACCTCGCCCGGCTCGCCCGGCGCAAGAATCTGACCATCGCGGCCGCGGGCACCCACCCGTTCTCGCACTGGGAGGACCAGAAGATCACCGCCAGCCCGCGCTACAAGGAGATCGTCGAGGACCTGCAGCAGATCGCGCGCGCCAACCTGATCTTCGGCCTCCACGTGCACGTCGGCATCGATGACCGCGAGCGGGCGATCCACGTCATGAACGCGGTCCGCTATTTCCTGCCGCACATCTTCGCGCTGTCGACCAACTCGCCCTTCTGGCAGGGCCGGAACACCGGCCTCAAGTCCTACCGCAGCAAGATCTTCGACCGCTTCCCGCGGACCGGCATCCCGGACCACTTCCAGAGCCTCTCCGAATACGAGAACTACATCAAGCTGCTGGTCAAGACGCGGTGCATCGACAACGCCAAGAAGATCTGGTGGGACATCCGGATGCACCCGTTCTTCAATACGCTGGAGTTCCGGATCTGCGACGTGCCGATGCGGGTCGACGAGACCATCGCGCTGGCGGCGCTGATCCAGGCGGTTACCGTCAAGCTCTACAAGCTGCTGGGCAAGAACCTCGGCTTCCGGCTCTACCGGCGGCTGCTGATCAACGAGAACAAGTGGCGCGCCGCCCGCTATGGCATCACCGGCAAGCTGATCGACTTCGGCAAGCAGGAGGAGGTCCCCTGCGTCGCCCTGATCCACGAGCTGCTGGAGTTCGTCGACGACGTGGTCGACGAGCTGGGGAGCCGCCAGGAGATCGGCTACGTCCATGAGATCCTGCGCCACGGCACCGGCGCCGACCGGCAGCTCGAGGTCTGGAACCAGTCGAACGACATGAAGACCGTGGTCGACTACATCGTGGAGGAGACCCATCACGGTCTCGATCTGGGATGAACATCCATGTCTGAACACCAAGGAGGTCGCGCGATGGCGAAGCTGATTCCAAAGACCGGGCGCTGCTGATCATGATCCCGGAGATCCGACGGGCGTTTAACGCCGCCTTCACCGAGGACCGCTACCAGGCCGTGGTCAACGACCTGGAGGCGGCGGTCGGCTTCCCCGTCGGGTTCCGGATCTGCGAGACGCCGCTCTTCCTGGACGACCAGGTAACCCGCGAGCTGGTCGCGGCCGCCCACGAGATCGCCGGCATCGTCACCTCCGAGGAGTACCTGCGCGAGGCGGAGCGGGCGCTGCCGCCCGGCGGCGCCGTACCGGGGGATGAGGGGCACACCGTCTTCCTCCAGGTGGACCTCGCGCTGGTGCGCGGCGAGGACGGCGCGATCACGCCGCGGCTCATCGAGCTCCAGGGGTTCCCCTCGCTCTACGCCTTCCAGTGGCTGCTCGACCAGGTCTACCGGGAGCACTACTACATCCCGGAAGGCTTCTCCCCGTACTTTAGCGGCCTCGACGAGGCCGGCTACGTCGACCGGCTGCGGCGGGTGGTGGTCGGCGACTGCGACCCGGAGACGGTGGTCCTGCTCGAGATCCGCCCCGAGGAGCAGAAGACCCGCATCGACTTCTCCTGCACGGAGCGGCTGCTCGGCGTGCGGTCCGTCGACCCCGGGGAGGTCCTGGAGAGGGAGGGCCGCCTCTCCTACCGGAACGACGGCCGCGAGGTGCCGATCCGCCGCATCTACAACCGGGTGATCTTCGACGAGCTGGACCGCAAGGGGCTGCAGTACGACCACATCTTCCGCCGCGAGGCCGACGTGAAGTGGGTGGGGCACCCCAACTGGTTCTGGAAGATCAGCAAGTTCGCGCTGCCCTTCATCCGCAGCCGCTACGCCCCGCCGGCCTTCTTCGTCTCGGACCTCCGGGAGGTCCCGGACGACCTCGAGAGCTACGTCTTGAAGCCCCTCTTCTCCTTTGCCGGTCACGGAGTCGAGATCGGGGTCACCCCGGAGCGCCTGCGCTCGCTCGACGATCCTGGCAACTACATCCTGCAGCGCCGGGTCCAGTACGAGCCCTTGGTCGAGACCCCGGACGTCCCCGCCAAGGCCGAGGTGCGGATGATGTTCCTCTGGGGAGAGGACGACGCCCGGCCGGTGCTCGTCAACAACCTGGTGCGGATGAGCAAGGGGCTGATGGCCGGGGTCGACTACAACAAGGACAAAGTCTGGATCGGCGCGAGCTGCGCCTATCACCGATAAAAGAACCGCAACGCCTTGGGCATCCGCCGCCGCCAGGCGCGCTCGTTGTGGCCGCCCCGAGTGTCGGGGCGGAACATCAGCCGGTCGGAGTCGTAGCCGCGGTTGGCGAGGTGCGCCGCGACCGAGGCGACCAGGGGGAGCAGCGTTCCCCTTCCTTCCCGTCCCCCGGCGTCGAGGTAGACCCGCGAGACCTCCGGGAGAGGCTGCTCCGCGACCCAGCGCAGGATCTCGGCGTCGCCGACCCAGAACGACGGCGACATGACGAGCGCTCCGCCGAACACGTCCGGCCTGCGGAAGTGGGCGTAGAAGGAGGCGAGCCCGCCCATTGACGAGCCGCCCACCACGGAACCGATCGGCCCGGGGATCAGCGGCAGCTCCGAGGCCAGCGCCGGCATCAGGGCGCCGGTCATCCAATCGAGGAACTCGTCGATCCGCCCGGTCACTTTCTCCACCTCGAAGGGCGACAGCTCGGCCAGGCGGCTCTCCCCGCCATGGTCGATCCCGATCACGATCGGCGCCGGACGGCGGCCCTGGGCTCCGACCTTCTCGATGGCCTCATGGGCGTGCCAGCCGCCGGAGAACGACGGCTTGTCGTCGAAGACGTTCTGGCCGTCGAAGAGGTAGAGGGCGTAGTGGGGCTGCTCCGGCCGGAAGCCCCGCGGCAGGTAGACGCGCACCTCTCGCGGGGGGAAGCCGGGGACCTCGAACGGTCCCAGGTGGTGGATCTCGCCGGGAGTCCAGAGGCTCGGCGGCGGCAAGGGGGCGAGGACCAGGGGCTCGTGCTGGATAGGTTCCATGGCGGGGCGCATTCTCTCCTAAAACCGGAAGAGCAGAGCAAGCCCGATGCCTGAAATGAGAAAGCCCCGGTCCTTGCGGGCCGGGGCTTGGGAAGTCTGCGGGTGGCGTTGGGTTCCCCTGAGGGAGCCCCTCCGGTTTGCAGACGTGGAGGAATCCCCCTTTACGAGGACGCCACCTCCACAGAACCGTGTTTGCCATCAGTCACTGGACCACCTCCTTCCTGAGCGTGCCCATCATCGGCAGGTCCCAACCCGCCCAGCCCCTGAAGCCGCTCAAGCTCACCGGGACCGCCACGTCGCTCCCGGGGGAGTGCGTGGAGCCTTAAGACGAAGGGATGGTGAGGCATCCAGAGCCAGATGTCAAACTTTTGTGCAATCCGACTCTCCCAGCCCGGCGATCCGTTCCAGCAGATCCCGAACCTCGGCGGGATCCCGCAGCGAGTAGGAGGCCGCGGTCGGCCTCGGCTCCTCGGCCACCAGGACGCCGATCCCGCGCCCGCCGGCGAGCTCGCGGAAGGCGTCCTCGTCGGTGACGTCGTCGCCGACGTAGACCGGGACCGCCCCGGAGCGGTCGAGCCCCAGCTCGTCCAGCAGCCAGAGGAGGGCGCGCCCCTTGTCCCAGTCGAGGGCGGGGCGCAGCTCGAAGACCTTCTTGCCGTGGCCCTTGCGCAGCCCGGGATGGCCGGCGATGACCTCCTCCACGACCCGCTCGATCCCTGGCACGTCGGCCTCGTCGGCGAGGCGGAAGTGGACCGAGACGGCGAAGCTCTTGGGTTCGACCAGCACTCCCGGCACGCCGTCCAGCGCCTCGCGCAGGCGCCCGGCGGCGCGGGCGATCAGGTCGGGGACGCCGTCGCCTACCTCGTGGCGCAGCGGCAGTCCGCCCGCGGCCGGCGGCGGGCCGGCGATATCGAAGCCGTGGCTGCCGGCGTAGATCAGTCCGTCCAGGTCGACCAGGGCGGCCACGTCTTCGCGCCCGCGGCCGGAGAGGACGGCGACGGGGAAGCGCTCGACCAGGCGGCGCAAGAGGTCGCGGGTGCCGTCGGGCAGGGTCGCCAGCTCGGGGCGCGGGGCGATGGGGGAGAGGGTGCCGTCGTAGTCGAGGAAGAGCGCGGGGCAGGAGCCGGCGAGTCGCTCCTCGATCTCGCCCCAGCGCTCCAGGGCGGAAGGAGGGAGGCCGCGGCTCATCCGATCCAGCTCTCTTCGAGGTCCAGGGGGGGGACGTAGTCCG
>JBKKAU010000241.1:0-2412 GCA_046714475.1 Thermoanaerobaculia bacterium | reverse complement strand
GTCTGGGCCTCCTGGTCGCCGCGCTCGCGCGACATCATCGCCAGGATCAACCCCATCGCCCAGCGCTGGGGAGGCCAGGCCCGCGTCGTGGCGGTGAGCTTCCAGGAGAACCGCCAGACGGTCGACGGCTTTCTCGCCGGCAAGAACCTCGCCGCCGACGTCTTCCTCGACGAGGACGGCTCGTTCTCCAAGAAGTACTCGGTCGCGACCCTGCCCGGTCTGCTGATCGTGCAGAACGGCGAGGTCAGGTACCAGGGCAAGCTGCCGGACGATCCCGACCGGGTCATCTCCGAGCTCCTCCGCTAAACCCTCCCAGGTTCGATCCAAACGGTTGAAACCCTCTCCAAAGGGTTGAAACCCCCATTTATACCTGTGCTACTATGCAACTCGTAGCTCAACTCGGCATCGTGGATCACCATCCACCCTTGAACATGTGGGAGGTCTGCGCGGGATGCAGTCGAAGAGGGTAAAGCTCGGTCTACACTTCCTGCGCCTGGTGCTGCCGCTGGCGCTGATTCTCCTGGGCGTCAGCCTGCTCCGTACGACCCAGAGCCTGGAAGCGTACAACCAGTCTCCCTACCCCCTGCCGCCGACCTCGCTCTATCACCAACGCGCCACGCTCCCGACCGAGTCCACCGCCCTGCTCGACAGGGCGCGGGTGCCGGTCGAGTTCACCCTGCTGCGCGGCGAGACCGCTCCCGAGGTCTTCCGGAAGCTCGGCCTGGAGGGCGCTGAGGCCCGCGAGGCGGGCAACGCCCTGCTGGCGCAGGTCCAGCCGTCCAATCTCAAGGCCGGCAACCGCTACTCCGCTTTTTTCAACTCCGACTCCAGCCTGGCCTCCTTCGAGCTGACGGTCGCGGGGTCGGGCCGGGTCCAGATGCGGCGCGTCGGCAGCCGTTGGGCGGCCGAATGGCAGCCGTTCGAGCGCTCGGTCGAGCTGCGGGCCGTGCGCGGCACGCTCGACGGCGCGCTGGAGACCTCGATCCGGCGGGCCGGCGGGTCGGCCAGCCTGGCATCCCGGATGGCCACCGTGTTCCAGTGGGACCTCGACTTCACGCGCGACCTCAAGAAGGGGGAGCGCTTCGAGGTGCTCTACGAGGAGATCCGCCTCGACGGCCAGTTCCATGAGGTCGGCCGGATCCTCGCCCTGGTCTATGACGGCAGGGACCGGAGCTATGAGGCCTACCGCTATGGCGACGAGGGCATCTACTACGACGGCGACGGAGAGCCGCTCAAGAAGATGTTCCTCCGCTCGCCGCTGCGCTACTCCCGCGTCACCTCGCACTTCAGCACGCACCGCTTCCATCCGGTCCTCAAGACCTACCGTCCGCACTGGGGGGTCGACTACGGCGCGCCCGTGGGGACTCCGGTCCAGGTGACGGCCAACGGGGTGGTCGTCTCCACCGGTTGGGACAAGGGCGGCGGCAACGTGGTCAAGGTCCAGCACGGCCGCGACTACGTGACCGCATACCTCCACCTCTCCCGCTTCGCCAAGGGGATCCGGCCCGGCGCCAGGGTGCGGCAGGGGGACATCGTCGCCTACACCGGCGCGACCGGCCTGGCGAGCGGTCCGCACCTCGACTACCGCGTCAAGTACCGCGGCCGGTGGATCGATCCGCTGACGCTCAAGAGCGTGCGGGACGAGCCGATCCCCGGCAACCGCCTGGCCTCCTTCAGGTCATGGCGCGACCAGCTGCGGGCTAGTCTCGACCGGGGCGTCGTCCCGCCGGACCTCATCGACGCGGTCCCCGCGCTCCCCGAGACGCGGCTGGCGGCGGACGACGCCGAGGGGAACCGCTCCCGGCCGTCCGGCGGGATGACCGCCCGCTGAGCGCGGCGGCTCCCGCGTCGTAGCGCCTGGCTTTCCGATGGTCATCGTTCGCGCGTGGTGCCGCGTCGATCTGGCCGGCGGCACCCTGGACATCTGGCCTCTCGGTCTGTTCCACCCCGGGGCGCGGACCGTCAACGTGGCACTCGATCTCGCCACCACGGTGCGGCTCGCCCGCGCGGAGCACGGCTACAGGGTCCGCCAGGGGGAGAGCACGGTCGAGGCCTCCTCGCTGAAGGATCTGGCCGGCCGTCCCGAGACCGCCCTGGTCGGCGTCCTCGCCGCGCATTTCGATCTCCCGCCGTTCGACCTGACCCTGGCCAGCGACTCGCCGCGCGGCGGCGGGCTCGGCGCCAGCTCCGCCATGACAGTCGCCCTGATCGCCGCCGCCGAGGAGGAGCTCGGCCTGCCGCGCTCTCAACCCGGGCAGCGGGCGCGCCTGGCGCGCGACCTCGAAGCGCGGTTGATGGGTCTTCCCACCGGGCTCCAGGACCACTATCCGGCGCTCCACGGCGGCGGGCTTGAGCTCCTGGCCCGGCCCGGGGGGGATGTGGTGGGGCGGTTGCGCGTCGACCTGGAGGCGC
>JBKKAU010000240.1:0-6075 GCA_046714475.1 Thermoanaerobaculia bacterium | reverse complement strand
GAGTCGGCATGGGCCGGCGGGCTCCCGGCCGCTCCGCCCCTCAAAGCCTTGCCGCGTCCGGAGAACCTGCCCCTGTCGTTCGCCCAGGAGCGTCTCTGGCTCTTCGATCAGCTCCAGCCGGGCACGGCGGTCTACAACATCCCGGGTGCCGTGCGGATGAGCGGAGCGCTGGACGTTGCCGCCCTGCGCCGTGCCCTGGCCGAGGTGGTGCGCCGCCACGAGTCCTTGCGGACCACGTTCGCTCTCCACGCGGGCCGTCCCACGCAGGCGATCCGCGAAGATCGGGGCCCCGCGGCCCTGCCTCTCGTGGACCTCTCGGCTCTGCCGGAGGCCCTCCGGGAGGTGGAGGTCCGCCGGCTCTCGATCGAGGAGTCCGGCCGGCCCTTCGATCTGGCGGCGGGACCGCTGATGCGTCCCACGCTGCTGCGGCTGCCGTGGTCAGGGGAAGACGAGCACGTGATGCTGCTCACCTTCCACCACATCGTCTCCGATGCCCGGTCCATGGAGGTGTTCCTGGGCGAGCTGGCCGCGCTCTACCGGGCGTTCTCGGCCGGCCTGCCTTCGCCCCTGCCGGAGCTGGAGGTCCAGTACGCCGATTACGCGCTCTGGCAGCGGCAGTGGCTGGACGGCGAGGTCCTGGAGGCCCAGCTCGCCTACTGGCGCGGCCGGCTCGCCGGGCTGCCGCCGAGCCTGGAGCTGCCCACCGACCGCCCGCGGCCGGCGGTGCGGAGCTTCCGCGGGGCGCCGCGTCCGGTCGCCTTCCCGCCGGAGCTCGCCTCGGCTCTGGCCGCACTCTGCCGCCGTGAAGGCGCGACGCTGTTCATGGTGCTGCTCGCCGCCTTCCAGTCGCTGCTGGCGCGGTACAGCGGTCAGGAGGACCTCGCCGTGGGCTCGCCCATCGCCGGACGGAACCGCCGCGAGACCGAGGGGATGATCGGCTTCTTCGTCAACACGCTGGTGCTGCGGACGGACCTCTCGGACCGGCCGGGTTTCCGCCGGCAGCTCGCGGCGGCGCGGCAGACGGCGCTGGACGCCTACGCCTACCAGGACGTGCCGTTCGAGCGTCTGGTCGAGGAGCTGGCCCCGGAGCGCAACCTCGGCCAATCGGCGTTGTTCCAGGTCCTGTTCACGCTCCAGAACGCGCCCCGCGACTCCTTCGATATGCCGGGGGTGAGCCTGTCCCCGCTCGGCGTAGAGGCCGGCACCGCGAAGTTCGACCTCAGCCTCTTGCTGGGTGAAACCCGCACGGGCATCGTAGGCACGCTCACCTACAGCACCGACCTGTTCGACGCCACCACGGTCGACCGGATGCTGCGCCACCTGGAGCGGTTGCTGTGGGCCGTTGCCGAGGACCCGGAGCGACGGCTCGCCTCCCTCCCCCTGTTGGACGACGCGGAGCGGCATCAGCTCCTGGTCGAGTGGAACGACAGCGGCCTGGACATGCCTACAGGGGCCACCGTCGTCGATCTCTTCGCCGAGCGGGCGCGGCGGACGCCGGCCGCCCCGGCGGTGTCGTTCGGCGGCGAGCGGCTGAGCTTCTCGGAGCTTGACCGGCGGGCCGGCGGCCTGGCGCGCCGTCTGCGGGAGCTGGGCGTCGGCCCCGAGGACCGCGTCGGGCTGTGCGTCGAGCGCTCCGTCGAGGCGGTCGTGGGGGTGCTCGGCATCCTCCAGGCGGGCGGGGTCTACGTGCCGCTGGATCCGGCGCTTCCGGCCGAGCGCCGGGCCTGGATGGCGGAAAACGCCGGCGTGACCCTGGTCCTCACCCGGGAGGGGCTCTCACCGGAGGAAGGCGAGCCGTACGGGGAGGAGAGCTCCGGCGTCCTGCCGGAGAACGCCGCCTATGTCATCTACACCTCCGGCTCGACCGGCCGGCCCAAGGGTACGGTGGTCGACCACCGCAGCCTGCTCAACTACCTCGTCTGGGTCGAGAAGAATCTCGATCTCGCCGGCAGGCCGCTGCCGCTGATCACCAGCCTGAGCTTCGACGCCTCGCTCAAGCAGCTTTTGGCGCCGCTGCTGCGCGGCGACGAGGTGTGGGTGGTACGTCCCGACATTCAGCCGGTCGAGCTGCTCGCCGAGCTGGCCGCCCGGCCCCAGGCGGCCCTCAACTGCGTGCCCTCGCTCTGGCGGGCGGTGCTCGACCTGGTCGAAGCGGGCACGCCGGACGGCGGCTCGCTCGCTCTGGGATGCCTGCTGCTGGGCGGCGAGGCGCTCGACCCCGCCCTGGTCGAGCGGACGTACGCCGCGCTGCCCGGCGTGCGGATCTTGAATCTCTACGGGCCGACCGAGACCACGGCCAACGCCAGCTCCAGCCGGGTGCGCGCCAGCGAGGTCCCGGGCATCGGACGGCCCACGGGCAACGCCCGGCTGTACGGGCTCGATCCGGACCTCGCGCCGGTGCCGGTCGGGGTACGCGGCGAGCTGGCGGTCGGCGGCGCGGGGGTGGCGCGCGGCTATCTCGGCCGTCCGGACCTGACGGCGGAGCGCTTCATCCCCGATCCGTTCGGCCCGCCGGGCGCCAGGCTCTACCGCACGGGCGACCTGGTGCGCTTCCGGGCCGCGGGCGACCTGGAGTTCCTTGGACGGATCGACGACCAGGTCAAGGTGCGGGGCTTCCGGATCGAGCCCGGCGAGATCGAGGCGGCGCTGGCCCGCTGCCCCGGCGTGGCGGAGGCGGTGGTCCTCGCTCGGGAGGAGAGAGAGGGGGAGCGCCGGCTGGTGGCCTATGTCGTGGCCGCCGCCGGGGTCGCTACGAGCCCGCACGATCTGCGCGCCGCCCTCAAGGCGGAGTTGCCCGAGTACATGGTTCCCGCGGCGTTCGTGCTCCTCGACGACCTGCCGCTGACGCCGACCGGTAAGATCGACCGGCAGGCGCTCTCCCGAATCGTGCCAGAGCGGACCGGGGTCCAGGAGAGTGGGCAGCACGCCGCCCTGAGTACACCCACAGAGGAGCTGCTGGCCGGGATCTGGGCGGAAGTGCTGGGGGTCGACAGCGCCGGCGCCGACGACAGCTTTTTCGAGCTGGGCGGCCATTCGCTGCTCGCCACCCAGGTGGTGTCGCGCCTGCGGGAGGCGTTCGAGGTCGACCTGCCGTTGCGGACGTTGTTCGAGGAACCGACACTGGCCGGTCTGGCGCGGGCGGTGGATGCGATCCGGCTGGCGGAGCGCGGTTTCCAGGCGCCGCCGATCGTGCCGGTGCCCCGCGCGCTCGATCTGCCGCTGTCGTTCGCCCAGCAGCGGCTCTGGTTCCTCGACCAGCTCGGGCCGGGGAGCCCAGCCTACAACTTGCCGTTGGCGGTGCGCCTGGCCGGGATGCTCGACCTGTCGCTGCTGGGCCAGGTCTTGGACGAGCTGGTGCGCCGGCACGAGTCGTTGCGCACGACGTTCGCCACGGTCGCCGGTCGGCCGGTCCAGGTGATCGCTCCGGAGTTGCGGCTGCCGCTGCCGGTGATCGACCTCGGCGCGCTGCCGCGGAGCCGGCGCGAAGCCGAGACCGGAGTGCTGGCCGGGAGCGAGGCGCGGCGGCCGTTCGACCTCGCCGCGGGACCGCTGGTGCGCACGACCCTGGTGCGGTTGGGCGAAGCCGAGCACGCGGCGCTGGTGACCATGCACCACATCGTCTCGGACGCCTGGTCGAGGGGCGTCTTCCTGCGCGAGATGGCTGCGCTCTACAACGCGTTCTCCGCCGGCCACCCCTCGCCACTCCCCGAGCTGCCGGTCCAGTATGCCGACTTCGCCGCCTGGCAGAGGAGCTGGCTGGAAGGCGCGGTCCTGGAAGGGCAGCTCTCCTACTGGCATGAGCGGCTCGACGGCGCGCCATCGCTCCTGGAGCTGCCGACAGACCGGCCGCGGCCGGCGGCCCAGACCTTCCGCGGCGCCTCGCTGCCGGTGGCGCTCCCCCGCGGTCTGGCAGGCGAGCTGGCGGAGCTCAGCCGCAAGGCCGGCGCGACCCCTTTCATGACCCTGTTGGCGGCGTTCCAGACCCTGCTTGGCCGGCTCACGGGGCAGGACGACGTGCTGGTCGGCTCGCCGATCGCCGGCCGCAACCGTCGTGAGACCGAGGACCTGATCGGCTTTTTCGTCAACACCTTGGTGCTGCGGGCCGACCTGTCGGACCACCCCTCGTTCCAGGGCTTGCTGGCGCGGGTCCGGACGGCGGCGCTGGACGCCTACGCCTTCCAGGACGTGCCGTTCGAGCGTCTGGTCGAGGAGCTGGCGCCCGAGCGGAGCATGGCCCACTCGCCCCTCTTCCAGGTGATGTTCGCGCTGCAGAACACGCCGCTCGCGTCTCTCGAGCTGCCGGGGCTCACCTTGAGCGCGCTGTCGGCCGCGGGCAGGACGGCGAAGTTCGACCTCACCCTGACGCTCCAGGAGGGTACGGACGGCGTTGTGGGGGCGATGGACTACAACACGGACCTCTTCGACCACGTGACGGTGGCGCGGTGGCTCGGTCACTTCGAACGTCTGCTCGCCGTCGCCTTGGAGGGGCCGGAGCGCTCGATCTCGCGGCTGCCCTGGTGGTCGGACTCCGAGAGGCACCAGCTGCTGTGGGAGTGGAATGACACGGCATCAGATCCGGCTGCGGCGGGCACGATCCCCGAGCTGTTCGAGGCGCAGGCGCAACGCACGCTGGGCGCCCTCGCGGTGGTACGCGGCGACCGGAGCCTCACCTACGAGGAGCTGGAGCGGTTGGCGAACCGTCTGGCCCACCGCCTCGCCGCTCTTGGCGTCGGCCCGGAGTCGCGGGTCGGCGTCTGTCTGGATCGGACTCCGGAGATGGTGGCGACGCTGCTGGGCATCCTCAAGGCGGGAGGCGCCTACGTGCCGCTCGACCCGGCCTACCCGTCGGAGCGGCTGGCCTGGATGCTGGAGGACTCTGGCGCCAAGGCGGTGGTCTCCCAGTCCGGGCTGTTGCCGAGCCTGCCGGAGCTGTCCGTGCCGCTGGTCTGTCTGGACCGCGACCGGGAGGCGATCGAGGCGGAGCCCGGAGAGCGGCCGGCGCGCCGAGCCGCGGCGGGTAACCTCGCCTACCTTATCTACACCTCGGGCTCGACCGGTGTACCCAAGGGAGTCGGCGTCTCGCATCGCGCGGCGGCCGCCCATACGCGGGCGGTGGCAGGCGCTTACGGACTTTCCCCGGAAGACAGAGTCCTGCAGTTCGCCTCCGCTAGTTTTGACGTCTCTTTGGAACAGATCCTCCCCACCCTCGCGGCTGGAGCGCGGCTGGTGCTGCGGCCGGCGCAGATCTGGGAGCCCGGGGAGCTGCTACGCCTCCTGGGCGAGCTGGGCCTTACCGTCGCCAACCTGCCGACCGCCTACTGGGGCCAACTGGCGCGCGAGGCGACGCGCCTGCCGCTGCCGGAGCACCGCCTGCGGCTCGTCCTGGTGGGCGGGGAGGCCCTGCCGGCCGAGCAGCTCCGCCAGTGGGAAGGTGGGCCGCTCGCGGGGGTGCGCCTGCTCAACGCCTACGGTCCCACCGAGGCGACGATCACCGCCGTCGCCGCCGACCTCACCGGCCGCGGGCCGGGGCCGTCCGGGGTCGTGCCGATCGGCCGCGCCCTGGCTGGCCGGACGCTCTACGCTTTGGACGCCGCTGGCGAGGTGGTCCCTCTCGGCGTACCCGGAGAGCTCTACATCGGCGGGGACCTCCTGGCGCGCGGCTATCTCGGACGGCCGGCGCTGACGGCGGAGCGCTTCGTCCCTGATCCGTTCGCCGAAACCCCCGGCGGCCGGCTCTACCGGACCGGCGACCGCGTCCGGCTGTTGTCTGATGGCGAGTTGGAGTTCCTCGGCCGGATCGACCAGCAGGTCAAGGTTCGCGGCTTCCGCATCGAGCTGGGGGAGGTCGAGGCGGCGCTGCGCGCCCAGCCGGGAGTGGGAGAGTGCGCGGTGCTGGTGCGTGAGGAGCGGTCCGGTGACCGCCGCCTGGTGGCCTACCTGGCGGCGGAGGGGGAGCTGGCGATCCCGGAGCTGACCGCCTCGTTGCGGCGCACCCTGCCGGACTACATGGTGCCGTCCACCTTTGTCGTCCTCGACGTCCTGCCGTTGACCCCCAACGGCAAGGTGGATCGCAAG
>JBKKAU010000239.1:0-2342 GCA_046714475.1 Thermoanaerobaculia bacterium | reverse complement strand
CTCCAGCACGGCTGAGCGCTCGTCTATGTATCCGGACGAGGCGGCCGCTTTGATCATCAGGTACTCGCCCGAGACGTTGTAGGCCGCCACCGGCACCTGGGTCTCCTCGCGGATCCGGCGAATCACGTCGAGGTAGGGCAGCGCGGGCTTGACCATCACGACATCGGCGCCCTCCTCAACGTCGAGCATGGCCTCGCGAACCGCCTCGCGGCCGTTGGCCGGGTCCATCTGGTAGGAGCGCCGGTCGCCGAAGGCGGGCGCCGACTCGGCCGCCTCGCGGAACGGGCCATAGAAGCCGCTCGCGAACTTGACGGCGTACGAGAGGATCGGCACCTCGGTGAAGCCGGCGGCGTCGAGCGCCGTCCGGACCGCGCCGACGCGGCCGTCCATCATGTCCGAGGGGGCGATGACGTCGGCCCCGGCCTCGGCGAGCGACACCGCCTGAAGCGCGAGGTTGACGAGGGTCGCGTCGTTGTCGACGGCCTCCCCTTCGAGCACGCCGCAGTGGCCGTGGTCGGTGTACTCGCAGAAACAGACGTCGGCGATCTTGACCAGCCCCGGCGCCTCGCGGTCGAGGGCGCGGAGGGCCTGCTGCACGATCCCGTTGGCGGACCAGGAGGCGCTGCCGGCCGCGTCCTTCGATTCGGGGAGGCCGAACAGCAGCACGGCGCGGATCCCCTCGGCGAGCGCCGCGCGCGCGGTCTCGACCAGCCTGTCGACCGAGTGCTGGCAGACGCCCGGCATCGAGGCCACCTCGTTGGCGACCCCTTCGCCCGGGCAGACGAAGAGGGGGAGGACCAGGTTGTCGATCGAGAGCCGGGTCTCCCGGACCAGGCGGCGCAGGGCGGGGGTCTTGCGGAGGCGGCGGAGGCGGGTCGCGGGGAAGCTCATGCCGCCCCCGGTTTTATCGCGGCGGGGGGCAAAAGGCAAACTTGCCCCCCGGTTGATCTCAACAGCCGCAGGTGAAGGGCTCGCAGGTCTCGTGGCACTGTGTGTTCACACAGCCGCTGGGGACGTTGCTGCCGATGGGGCAGACCGTCAACGTCTGGCAACGGTCGGTCTTGGCGCCGCCGGCCGCGCCATGCAGCGCCGGGCCTCCCAGGCTCCTCAGGGTTTCACGGTGCAGGGCGAGCTTCTTGAGATGCTTCTTCATGAGGTTTTCCTTTCCTGTGCATCAGGGGTTCAACCCTATTGGTGCTCTGAGGGAGGAAAAGCCGGTCCGGGGAAGACCGGACCGGCTCGGGAGAGGTTGAGGTGAGGCGCTCGCTCAGGCGCAGGCCGCGTCGCAGGTGTTGACGCAGTGGGTGGCGACGCAGCCGCTGGGCTGGACGCTGGTGCCGACAGGACAACAGTTCGAGCAGTTGGTGTGCGTCCGCTCGCCGCCGGCGGCGTTCCGGAGCGCGGACTCTTCCAGGTTCCTGAGGGTCTCCTTGTGGAGCGCGAGCTTCTTCAATTTCTTTTGCATTGACATCTCCTGGCCCGGCCGTGCCGGGCAAAAACGCCCAACCCCGAAGAATCGGGCGGCCTTCCCTAGTGCGGCTCTCCTCCCTGGCCGGGACAATGACTCCTATATAGTGATGCGTCGCATGGGCCTCATCGAGCAGCTCGCCAACCGACAGCTCCTGGTGGTCACCGGCAAGGGGGGCGTCGGCAAGACCACGGTCGCCTGCGCCCTGGGGCGGACGCTCGCCGCCGCCGGCCGCCGTGTCCTGGTCCTGGAGGTCGACCCGCGCGAGAACCTCCACCAGATGTTCAACGTCACCCCGTCGGGCGGCGACGTCGTCCCGGTCGAGCCGCGGCTCTGGGTGCAGAACTTCAAGCCCCGGCAGGTCCTGGACGAGCTGGTGCGCGAGCAGCTCAAGCTGGAGCTGCTGGCGCGCCGCGTCCTCGACAGCCCGGTCTACCAGCACTTCGCCGCCGGCGCCCCCGGGCTCAAGGAGATGGCGATCCTGGGCCACGCCTTCCGCCTGCTGCGCGGCATGGGCGGGCCGGGGCTGCCCGAGGTCGACCTGGTGGTGCTCGACGCGCCGGCGACCGGTCACGGCGTCACCCTGCTCTCGGCGCCGCAGCTCGTGGCCGAGGTCGTGAAGAGCGGCCCCTTCGCCTGGATGTCGGGCGAGCTCTCCCGCTTCATCGCCGACCCGGAGCGCTGCGGCATCGCCGTGGTGACCCAGGCCGAGGAGATGCCGGTCGAGGAGTCGCTGGAGCTGCGCCGGGCGCTCGCCGAGCGGGTGGGGCGCGAGCCCGAGGCGCTGTTCGTCAACGGCCTCTACCCGCCGCTCGACGCCGCGGCCGAAGCGCCGGGAGCGGGGGGCGCGGGGGAGAACCCGCTGGTCTCGCTC
>JBKKAU010000238.1:0-21705 GCA_046714475.1 Thermoanaerobaculia bacterium | reverse complement strand
ATCAAGAACTGCGGCTTCGACCTGCCGCCGAAGTCCGGCATCATCAACCTCGCCCCGGCCGACCTGAGGAAAGAGGGAAACCACCTCGACCTGGCGATCGCCCTGGCGCTGCTCGCCGCGCACGAGCAGCTGCCCCAGGACGCGCTGGGCGGCAAGCTGCTGTGCGGCGAGCTCGGCCTGGACGGCGCCGTCCGCTCGGTTCGTGGCGGCCTCGCCATCGCCGACCTCGGCCGGCGTCTCGGAGTCCGGGAGGTGCTCCTGCCGGCCGCCAACGCTCCCGAGGCGGCGGCGCTGGGGGCGGTGCCGGTGGTGCCGCTCCGCAGCCTGGCCGAGGCCATCCAGCACCTGCTGGACCAGCAGCCGCTCGCGCCCGTCCTCCCCTCCCCCATCTCCGACGACGTGCCGACCTCTATCCCCGACCTCTCCGAAGTGCGTGGCCAGGAGCTGGCCAAGCGGGCGCTCGAGGTGGCGGCGGCCGGGGGCCACAACCTCCTCTTCCTGGGTCCGCCCGGCTCGGGCAAGACCATGCTCGCCCGGCGCCTGCCCGGGCTGTTGCCGCCGCTCACCCTGGCCGAGTCGATCGCTGTCACCAAGATCCACTCGCTGGTCGCGGAAGAGCCGCCGGCGGGTCTGATCCGTCAGCGTCCCTTCCGCAGCCCGCACACCGGCACCAGCGCGGCGGGGATGATCGGCGGCGGCAGCAACCCGCGGCCTGGGGAGGCGAGCCTCGCGCACAACGGCGTCCTCTTCCTGGACGAGCTGCCCGAGTTCCGCCGTGACACCCTGGAATCGCTCCGCCAGCCGCTCGAAGAAGGCACCGTCAGCGTGGTCCGCGCCCGCGCCCGCCTGGTGTTCCCGGCCAGGGTCTCGCTTTTAGCGGCGATGAATCCGTGTCCTTGCGGCCACTTGGGAGACCCTCGACACGACTGCAGATGTCCACCGCCTCTGGTGGAGCGCTACCGCGCCCGGGTCTCGGGGCCGCTGCTCGACCGGATCGATCTCCACGTCGAGGTGCCCGCGGTGAGCTTGAAGGAGCTGCGTTCCTCCCCCGGCGAAACCACCGCCGAAGTCGCCCGCCGCGTCGCCGCCGCCCGCGCGGCCCAATTGGAGCGTTTCGGCCCCGGGACCTCCACTCCGGTCAACGCCGTCATGGGCACCGAGGCGCTGCGGCGCTTCTGCGTCCTGGACCCACCCGGCCGCAACCTCCTCGACGCCGCCTTCGAGAAGCTCGGCCTCTCCGCCCGCGCCCTCGACCGCATCCTGAAAGTCGCCCGCACCATCGCCGACCTGGCAGGCAGCGATGCCATCCGGGCGGCGCATCTTGCGGAGGCGATCCAGTACCGGAGTCTGGATCGGAGGACGGTGGGATGAGCGGGAGCTGCACAGGGATTCAAAGAGCCGACTTGAGCTACGGGCTCATTCCACATAAACTTTCCATATGAAAGCCATACAGATTATGTTTGATGAAGAGTTGCTTGCTGAGTTTGACGAGACCGCCGACGTTCGCGAAAAAGGGCGGTCGGCCGTGCTGCGAAAACTCACCAGCGATTTCCTGCGCCAGCAGCGTGAGCAGGAAATCGACGCGCAGTACGAACGCGCCTACAAGGGAGTCAAAGATCCGCTCGGAAAGGACTTCGAGGGATGGGAAGAAGAGGGAGTATGGCCTCCCGAGTGAACCGCGGCGAGATCTGGCTCTATACCTTCGGATCACCTGACAAGCGCCGCCCGGTGCTGGTGCTTTCTCGGCAGAAGGCGATCAGCCTTCTCCACACTGTCCTCGTGGCACCGATCACCTCTTCGTCTCATGGCGCACCCAGCGAAGTCCAGGTTGGGATTGAAGAAGGGCTCAAACATGACTCGGTAGTCAATCTGGATCAGATTCAGACTGTGGATCAGGAGAAGCTTCATCACTTCGTCGGCACGGTCGCACCCGGAAAGATGGCCGCGGTCTGCCGAGCCCTGTTGATTGCTACAGGGTGTGGGGGCTGAAAGGGTGAGGGTTCGTTGCCTTTGAGATTCCGAGCGTCGTGTCAGAAATCCGTCGCGGCCAGCGAAGAACCCCGCAGGGCGGAAATCTAAGCGCCCGGCTTTCGAGGGATAGTCCTATGTCTTAGCCTCTGTCCTTTGAGGGGCCAAGGTTCCAGGGCGTAAAACGGATCGAGTTTATAATGTAACCCTTCGGCTTCTTCGTCGCCTTTTATGTTCCAGGGTCTCGGAAGGATCTGCTCGGTTCCGGAATCGTTCCGGGGACAGAGCGGCGTCTCTTTTCATCATGCGCTCCAGAGAACGGTTGTCGATCTGGTGGGACCGCTTCGGCGCGGGCGCAGGAGCTTCGGCCGCGGGGCTCCTCGAGGAATTGGCGCGGCAGGGGCTCGACTCCTACCCTCTTCCTCGCTCACCGGATTCGTCCCCCGGTCCTGGCTTGCTGCTCTTCGACGGCTACGACCCGGAGTTGGAGGACTGTGTCCGGGAGCGCAGCCGGCGTGGCGAGGAGCGGCTGATCGCCGTCGGGATGCGCCGGGAGGCGCTCGCCCGGGGCGCCGGCTGGCGGCTGCTCGATGCAGGGGCGTCCGATGTCCTCTGCTGCACGGACGTCCCCGACGCGGCGGGCGTGATCGCCGCCCGTTTCGAGCGCTGGGAGGAGGTCGACCGCCTGGTCGGCTCGCCGGTGGTGACGCGGAACCTGGTCGGCCAGAGCCTGGGCTGGCGCTCGGCCCTCCGTCAGGTCGTCGAGGTCGCCCGCTTCAGCGGCTCCTCGGTGCTGCTCGGCGGCGAGAGCGGCACCGGCAAGGAACTGGTCGCCCGCCTCATCCACACCCTGGACGCGCGCGAGGACAAGCGTGAGCTCGTCATCCTCGACTGCACGACGATCGTGCCGGAGCTGTCCGGCAGCGAGTTCTTCGGCCACGAGCGGGGCTCCTTCACCAGCGCGGTGGCGGCGCGCGAGGGCGCCTTCGCGCTGGCTGACGGCGGGACCCTGTTCCTCGACGAGGTCGGCGAGCTGCCCCTCCGCCTCCAGGCGGAGCTGCTGCGGGTCGTGCAGGAGGGGACCTACAAACGGGTGGGGAGCAACGCTTGGCAACGGACGCGCTTCCGGCTGGTGTGCGCCACGCACCGGGACCTGCTGGGCGAGGTCGAGGAGGGGCGGTTCCGGCGCGACTTCTACTACCGCATCGCGGCCTGGACCTGCCGGCTGCCGCCGCTGCGCGACCGGCGGGAGGACATCCCGCTGCTGGTACGCCATTTCCTGGAGGAACGCTACGGCTCCGGGGAGGCGCCGGCGGTCGATCCTGCGGTGCTCGAGCTGCTGCTCACCCGGGACTACCCGGGCAATGTCCGCGACCTGAGCCAACTCGTGGGGCGTATCGCCCATCGCCACGTGGGGAGTGGCCCGATCACCCTGGGGGACGTGCCCGAAGAGGAGAGGCCCCAGGGGGAGCAGGCCGAGATCCAGGCGAGCGACGGCTTCGACGGCGCGGTCCGCCTGGCGCTCACCCGCGGCCTGGGTCTGAAGGAGATCGGCAACCTCGCCGCCGACACGGCGGTGCGGATCGCGGTCGAGGAGGAAGGCGGCAGCCTCAAGCGGGCCGCCGACCGGCTGGGGGTCACGGACCGCGCGCTCCAGATGCGCCGGGCGGCCCGACGAGAACCTTCATCCCTCTGACGGAGCAGGAGCGGTCAGACCCGGAAGGGGTCCGCCTCCCACGGATCGCGTGCTTCCTCCTGGGGAGGCGCGGCGGCCGGAACCACGGCGCGACCGCGGGAGGCCGGCTCTCCGGTGGGCCGCATCAGCCGCAGGATGTTCCCAGCCAGGACCTTCCTTTCTTCCTGTGGCGGAAAGCCCAGCGCCCAGACCTTGGCGAGCTCGACCCCGGGGTGGAGCCAGGGGCCGTCGGAGCCGAAGAGGAGCTTGCCGGCGCCAGCCCTCTTCGCGGCCTTCTCCAGGATGTCGAAGCGCCGCACCCCCGAGGTGTCCGTGTACACGTTCGGGTACCGCACTAAGTGGTCGATCAGGGCGAGTTGGGCCCGCCAGTCGTCGGCGAAGCTCCCCAGGTGCGGGATGATGAAGTTGACCTCCGGGTACTCGGTCGCCAGCAGCTCGACGGCCGGGACCTCCCCCATGACGTCGTAGAGCACGGGCATCCGATAGGCCCGCGCCACCTCGCAGATCTCCCGCGTGATGCGGGCGTCGTGGCGGTGCACCTTGATGCCGCGGAAGCCGTGTCGCTCCACGGCCTCGCGCACCAGCAGCTCCACCCTCCCCCGGTCGCGCGCCGGGTGGAGGAAGGCGAAGCCGTAGAAGCGGTCCGGCCGGCCGCGCACGATGCGGGCCACCTCGCGGTTCGCCACCCGGTAGTCCGAGTGGAACGCCGCGAACAGGACGGTACGGTCGATGCCCGCCTTGGCGGCCCACCTCAGGTACGACCCTAAGGGGGCCGCCGTGTCCCAGGGACCGGTCAGGCCGTCGCCCTTCCCCGCGTGGCAGTGGCAATCGATGATCATGGTCTCACCGCGTGTTGCCAACGATGAACCGCAAGACGGTCGAGTTGATGAAGACGGCCCGGTTGGCCGTGCCCGGAATTTTGGGGTCGTCGCCCGAGATGTGGATGCCCACGAGCACCCGGCCGCCCATGTCGGGCGAGCGCCTCACCCACACGGGGCTGCCACTGTGGCCGGGACAGGTGTCGTTCAGGTAGTGGAGGATGCCCCCCACGACGCGCACGCTGAGGTCATAGGCGCGGTACTGGAGAGTGCCGCAGCGAGGGCTGCGGCGAGGATCGGTCCGCTGACTGGTACGGCAGCGATTGAGGGGCTGCCGGGGATCGCGGCAGAAGAACGGCTTGCCAGAGGGCTTGTCGCCGGGATAGCCCGAGACGTTCACCGGGAGCTTGCCCGCCGGGAGAGGGAGGGATCCCGCGAGGATTTTCGTCCCCACTGAATCCCCCGGGTTTTTGGCATAGGTCCGGGTCCAGAAACCCACGCTCCTGCCGATCGGATCGGCCAGGTGGATAATGCCGAAATCCGTCGCCGTGCCGCGACGGAAGCCCGGGGGCAGGATGAAACGGGTGGCCCGGGTGGAGCCCAGCGGCTCCGAGGAGCCGTTACGGCCCGGAATGACGCGCATCCGCCGCGGATCGCGCTCCCTGCCGTTCGCCTCCCGCAACGCGTGCCCGGCGGTGAGGACCGTGCGCGGTCCGATGAGCACGCCGGTCCGGTGAGACCGCACCCCCCCTCCCCCATGGGAGAGCTCCAGGTCGCAGATGTAGCGGAAGGGTGCCTGCGTGGTATCTCGCACGAGGACCCGCGTGTCCTTCGGCGGGATGATCTCGGACTCCCGTTCCTCCTCGAACGCGAACGGCTCCTCGAAGCCCAGATCGCCCATCCAACGGCCCGCTTCCCGCTCGTACTCCTCTTCGAAGCTGTACTCTCCCGGCGGTTCGGCTGGCTGCGAGCAGGGACAGCTGCAGCTCCCCGAGGCGTCGGAAGACGCGGAGAAGGCAGCGTCCGGATCGTTGATCGTGTCGAGGAGGGTCCCGCCTCCCGCGGGATACCAGCGGCTGTCCCGGCGCGGCAACGGCGGACGGAAAGGGGGTCTGCGGGCGGGCCGACGCGCCGGACGGGCCTGCCGACGGACAGGTGTGCGGCCCCTCGGCCGACCGCGGGCCTCGAACGCGAGCTCCTCTTCGCGGTCAGCGTAGGGATCGAAGCTCCGGTCTTTCATGACGGTACCTCCCGAGGAGCAGGACGGCCCGGGCCACGGTCTCCACGGCCCGGTCGATCTCCTCTGTCGCATGGTTGGCATGCAGTAGAAACGTGAGCCGCGGACCCGGCCGGCAGCGCGGCTGCCGCAACACGGTCCGCACGCCGGCATCCCGGAGCCGCCGGAACAGGCCGATCGGGTCCACGCCGTGCGGAATCTCCAGGTTCTGGACCGGCGAGAGCCCGCCCGAGGCGGCGAGCCCGGCCTCGCGCAGGCGCTCGCGGAAACGCCGCACCCGCTCCAGCAGAAGGGCGCGCAGACGGTCGCCCCGCTCCCGGTTGATGCGCAGCGCGGCCTCGGCGGCCCGGATCGCCGCCACCGAGGGCGGGCTCGAGCAGACGCGGGTCTCGCTCTCCCGCTCGAAGATTGCGATCGCCTCCCGGGCTCCGGTGAGAGCCGCCAGCGGCACGCCGAAGCTTTTCGCCAGGGAAGAGAGTGTGAGGAGCCGCGGCGAGGAGATCCCTCGCCAGCCCGGAGAGCCACCCCCGCCCCGGCCGTAGGGGAGCTCCGGTCCCGGCTCGCGGCCGAGCAGGCCCAGGGCCTGCGAGTCGTCCACCAGGAGCCAGCCGCCGCGCTCCTCGACCAGGGACAGGTAGCGGTCGAGCGGCGCCACCCGGCCGCAGTCGGGACAGAAGCCGTCCGTGACGACCAGTGGAGCCCGGCGGCAGGATTCCCTCTCCAGCCGCCGGAGCAGAGAGGATGGGTCCTGATGGGCGAAGGCCGCCGCCGGGACACCGGCCGCCACGGCGCGCTCGATCCCCCAGCGGCCCACGGGATAAAGGGCCTCGTCGGCCAGGATGCGCACCGGCGAGCGCCGGAGCTGGCCGAAGAGGTCCCAGAAGAGATGCAGCGTGGAGGCTCCCAGCGTGGCGGCCTCCGCTCCGACCAAGAGAGCCAGGTGACGGGTGACCGACCGGGACCCCGCCGGCGGCCCCAGCGCCGCCGGCGCGCCCGCCGTGAGCCTCCGCCAGGGCCTCAGGTCCGCGTGCCCATGCGCGAAATCGAGGTAAAGCGCCGAGGTGAAGTCGGCCACCGGCGATCCCGTTCATCGGCCCCTCTGCTGGGCCGCTCTCTGCTGGAGCAGGACCGACGGAGGCGTGGCGTTGATCTGGAGGCCGGCCTGCTTGTCCTGGCTGGTGGCGGCCAGGTCGACCCCTGTGGCCGCCTGGTAGGCATGGAGGTAGCGCTGGATCTCCGGCCGCCAGTACCGGACCCAGTTCCTCGCCTGGTCCTGGTCGTTGACCGCGCTCCAGTCGCCGTAGCGGATCGACAGGACGATCTGCTCGCCGTGGACCGCCAGGTCGTGAAAGGGGGTCACCGGCGTGTCCGGCCAGCCCTGCAGGCGCTTCAGGGATTCGACCTGCACCATCCAGGGCTCGGCGTAGGGCACCATGGCCCGGCCGCCCAGGAACTCCCGCATCTCGGGGCGGGCGAGGAGCCACTGCTGGACGAGCATCTCCACCCGCGCCGTCCATGGCAGGTCGCGGAACTGGTTGTGCGCTCCCTCGGCGAGGATCATGTGGACCTCCCGCAAGGCATTGAGGAGCGGGAAGCCGTCGGCGATGATCGTGGTGTTCGCGTCCCTCTCGTAGAAGAGAGCCGCCTGATGGAGGAGGCCGTGGAAGGCCTCCAGGAACTTCGACCGGCGGTCGGCGGACCGCAGCTTCGGCACCGCCTTGCCGACGAGGCCGAGCCCGTAGTGGTGCTCGTACTCGTAGGCGCGCCGGGCCACGGTGAGGCGATGGTCCTCGTCCTGGATGTAGCCCCAGAGGAGGTTGGTCAGGGGGCGGAGCGGATGGAGCTCGAAGTTGGCGAGGGGCTCGCGGTCGCCGGGGCCGCGCTTGTTCTGGAAGCGGAGGCTCACGGCGTTGATGGCCTGGACGAGCATCCCCTCCTCGTGCCAATACGACCAGATCAGCTCGATGAGGCAGGGAGCGAGGAGGTCGTTGGGGATACTGTCGCTGCAGAAGGGGCTCTCGTTCCGACCGCTCCGCAGGCCTGCTGTGACCCGGTCGAGATAGGGAAGGATGCCGTTGCCGAGATAGCTCGTCAGGAGATCCGAGATCTGCCGATGGGAGAAGTCCCTCCCGCCGAGGCGGCCCCGCTCCTCGTCCTGGTTGTAATCCTCCATGCGGATCGCTACGCCGCAATTTACGAGGAGAAAGGCTTCGGTTGCAGTTCGAAGGAGCTGGTAGGCGTCTACACCATGGAGGAGGTCGGCCCCTCCACGGCAGTGCCGGACCCGCTCGGGGACGTCTATCTCCTCGCACAGGACGCGTGTGATGAACCTGTCGTAGTTGTCAAACCCGATCGCTCGCGTGGTCGCCCGGATTGCCACCCAGAGGGGCTGATCCCCGGTGAGCAGGGATTCGGACCGTTGGAGGTTCACCGATAGAGGGGCGGTCGCTGCGACCGGGAAGGCCCCGTCCGGTCCCGGACCGCTGACCCGGAAGGAGCCGTCGGGCTCGGTGCCACCAACCCGGAACGATCCGTCGGGCTCGGTTCCGCTGACCCGGAGGACGCCGTCCGGATCCGCGCCGATGATGCGGACGGGCTGCGTGTCGTCTTGGTCGCCCGCCACGGAGACCTGTAATCTCCTTCCGCTGGCCAGCGTCTCGTCGAGGTAGCTGTTCTGCGGAGTGGGCGCCCCCTGGGGAGGCTGCCCTGTCGGAGGCTGCTCCGGATTCGGAGGCGTCCGGCCCGGAGGGGCCTGCCCCTGGCCCTGATTGGGTGGATTCTTCTTGCCGTTAGCCATCTCTATCTCCTTCCATGAATGTTCGTGGTTCAGGCGGCTTTCGCCTTGGGCGCCTCCGCCGCGGCCCGGACCTCGCCCAGGGATCGGCGGAGGGCCCAGCGCCGCAGGAGGTCCGCTACGGTGCGGCTCTCCTGCTCAGGGGTGAGCTTGCGGTCCTGCTTGGCCTGGCCGAGTACGGCGAAGACCAGAGTGGGGGCCGCGCGCAGCATCGGTCTGGTCGAGCTGCTCCAGGCCTGGAACAGGGCGCGCAGCTTCGCGGGCTGGCGCTCGGCGATGGGGAAAGCCTGGAGGAGCGCCGCCCCGCGGAGGGTCTTCGGGCGGTGCTCGACCAGGAGCCGGATGAATTCCGGCATGGTCTTTTCGAGGGTCGCGAGGATCCGCAGGCGCTCGGCGTCCAGGCCCTCCCGGGGATAGAAAGATTCCCAGAGCTGGTCCAGGACCCGCCATTGGGGATTGGGGTAAAGGAGGCCCCCCATGGCGGCCGACAGCTTGACCCGGACCCAGGGAAACGGGTGCGGATCGTCCGGTTGGATGCGGAAGACGAAGGCCCGCGGCAAGCTCACGACCCCGATGAGCCCCTGGGTGGCGGCGACGCCGAGCTTGGCCACGGCCCAGAAGTCCGCCACGATCTCGGAGATCCAACGCTCCCAGAGCTTCCAGGCGAGCCCCTCGTCCTCCCCCTGAGCCTGCCGCTGGCGGGCCTGGAGGGCCAGGCGCAGGGAGTCCACCAGTCCGATCAGCGCCGCCCCCTGGTGGCCCACCTCGTGGACCAGGGAGGAGGCGATGCCGCTCCCCACCATCCGCTCGCGAGGGACGCGGATGATGGCCACCGGGTTCTCGCCCCCGCCGGGCAGGCGGGTCCGGGCGCGCCGGATGGCCGCCCCATGGCCGCGGTCGAGGTAGGTGACCACCGGCGGGGCGTCGTAGAAGCGGCTGGGGAGCGCGATCGCGTCCTCCGCCGCCACGTCGAGCCCCGAGAGCCAGACGCCGTTGTCGACCTCGCTGCGCAGCGAGATGGCGTCCGCGAAGATGTCGAACTGGGTCAAGGTAGCGTTGAACTTGATCTTGAGGAAGGCGAAGCGGCGCCCGGCTTCGGGAGGGGTGGCGGCCCGGCCCTCGGGGCTTTCGAGCCAGCGCAGGTAGGCCCGTACTCTCCCCCGCAGCTCCCGCCGGCCGTGGATCAGATGGTGCTCGATCGCCTTCGAGGCCTCGGCCGAGATGTTGGCCGCGGACACCATGGGCATGACTACGGCGAAAGGCCTCAGCCGGAACACCCGTGTGAGCAGAGCGCGGGCCTCCAGGGCCAGCGTCGTGGCGATGAGGGGCGGGAGCATGGCCTCAAGCTCCCAGCAGGATGATCTTGCGGCCGCGGCGGATCCAGCGGCCGGTCCTCCCCCGGCTGCCAGGGCCAGACGAAGCGGCGGAGCCCTGCCCCGTTCTCTGGCGCAGCAGGCCGGGCGCGTGCGTCCGCGCCGCCGTGGCGACCGCGGCCCGGGCCGCCGCCACCGGGTTGGCTGAATCGGGGGCCGACGCGGCCTGTTGGGCGGCGGCGGAGGCCAGGCGGACGAACCGTTTCGCCACCTCCACCTCTTGGTCTTCAAGGCTCATGCTCTCCAGGTCCACCTCGAAGAGCTTGGTGGCCATGGAGCCGAGCTGGCCCCCTATGGCGCCGCCCACGGGTCCGCCGAAGAAGGAGCCGGCAGCCTTGCCGGCGATCGGCAGCAGGGTCTTCGCGAGCGGCTTGAGGACCTTGCCCAACGGCTTGAAGACGGTCTTGAACCCCTTCCCTACCTTCTTGAACAGCTTGCCGAGGAACTGGTCCAGCTCGGCTTCGCTCGACAGGGTGAGCAGCTCGCCGGCGAGGTCGAGCTCCTCCTCTTCGGTCAGCGGCCCCTCGCCCGTCCATCCGGAGATCTCGGATTCGCCGAAGATTTCAGGGTCCAACTCGCCGGTCTCGAAGGCGTCCTCCGATTCCAGCGTGCGCAGCGTGCGATCCAGGTCGTGCATGATGGTTCTCCTGTGGAATTGTGAAAAGTGGGTCTCAGACGCCGAGCAGGATGACGTTGCGGCCACGACGGATCCATCGGCCGCTCTGGCGTCTGCGAGCGCTGGCCATCCCGCCGCGGGCGCCGGCCGAGGCTCCGGCGCCGCTGCTCAGGAGCCCCGGCGCATGCTGGCGCGCCGCGGCCGCGAGCGCGGCACGAGCCGCCTGCTGGGGCGGAGCCGAGGGAGGAGCCTGGGTGACCTGGTTCGCCGCGTCGCCGGCCAACCGGATGAACCGGCGGGCCACTTGGAGCTCCTGGTCCTCGGGGCTCATCCCCTCGAGCTCGAGCCCGAAGACCTGCCCCGCGATGTTGCCCACCTGGCTGCCGATGTTGCCGCCGGCGGAGCCGCCGAAGTACGTCCCCACGGCCTTCCCGGCCAGGGGCAGGGCCTTCTTCGCGGCCTGCCTCAACAGACCGGTGAGAGCCTTCCCGGTGGGGGATTGGATGATCTGGCCGGCGGTCTTGCCGACCCGGCGGATGAGATTGCCGAGGAACTGGTCCAGCTCCTGCTCTCCGGAGACGGCCAGTAGCTCGGCGGCCATCTCGATCTCCTCCTCCTCGTTGAAGGGGCCTTCCCCCTGGCCGAAGTCACCTTCGAAATCACCTTCGCTCTCGTAGTCGGCCTCATAGCTCTGTCCATACTCCTGGTCGGCGAACGCCTCGTCCTCGTAATCGCTCTCGAAGTCGCCGCCCCATGTCTCTCCGTGGTATCCGTTCACTGCGTCCTCCTTTCGATGGGTGCCCATCGTTTTTGCGGGTTTCGCCTCTCGTCGGAAGGCCCGAAAGGGCAAGGCATGTGCCAGGAAAAACCCAGTAAAAACGGGCTTTCGGCGAAGGGAGCTTCGCCCGACGCGGGAATCGGGGGGATTTCAGCGAAGCGGGCTTCGCCCGAGGTCCAGGGCGGTCTTTGTGCTACAACCGTGAGGTACGACGGGAGAGGATCGGGCCCTGGTCATCCGTCTCCAGGGCGCCACGATCGGCAGGCTGGTGGTGAGGAACCGTTATCGACTTCAGGCCAACGCCAAGGGATTCCTTGTGGCGCTCGGCGGCTCGCCGTACGAGCAGGAGTTTCAGACGGCGAAGTACTCGCGCTTGCGCGAGAGCGTCGTATCGCCGAAGTGCCGACCCCACCAGCGGTCGGTTGAGTCAAGATGCCAGGGCTCTCTCAGGGCAACCGCGGGCTTCTTCGCGCGCGTGAGCCACTCCCGGAACGCATAGTGTTCCCACAGGCGCATGTACTCGCCGAGGTAGATGTCGGCGACGCGCCGGTTGCCGCGGATCACCACCATGTTCTCGTCGTTCTTGTTGGACGACGCAGCACTGAAGTTCGCCGATCCGGTGACGACGATGGGCCGCTTGCCCAAGGGATCGATGAGCATGTATTTGGTGTGCACATACTTGACGTGCGTGTTGAGGCCTGTGAGCTCCTCGTCGAGCCACCGGTCGAGGCTGTTGATCGAGACGTGGCTCCCCACCGCGAACTGGTTCTCGGGCATTTTGCGAAGATCCGTGAACGCCTGAAGCGCGGCAGCGCGCTTCTCCTTTCGCACGCCGGGCCCCAGTGGCGTCTCGAACATCGCGTACCGCAGTGGCGCCGTACCGTTCTTATACACCGCCGAGAAAAGATCGTGCATGCCGAACGCGAAGGTCATGAAGAGTGCGTCCTTCGTCTTGCCAGCGAAGCCGGCATAGAAGTCGAGGGCGTCGAGCTCGTTCCGAGGACTGAAGACCCCGATCGTACCGTCCTCATCCTCCCCGGGGATGGCACAGGCTTCGGTGAGCTGCGGCGCCAGCATCTTGCGCTCGGGATTCGTGGCCAGAGCGTTCCAATACGCGAGGTACGCAGCCGCGACATCCTCGTTGTCGATGATGTGGACGACGTTCGACTGCCCGAAGATCCCGCCGTCCGAGAAGTTCGTCGATCCGAGGAGGACCGATTTCGGCTTCTTGCCCTGGAGGAGCACGATGAATTTGTTGTGTGACAGCGCCGCCGGGCGCGGAATCCGCTCGGTGCAGACGGCCTCGATACCGGCGGCGGCGACCGCTGCGCGGTTCTCGTCGCGCGGGAACTCCTTGCCGGCGTCATACAAAATCCGGACGTCCACATTCCGGTCGCAGGCCTCGCGGAACGCCTGAGCCACACCCGCCTGCCGGAACTCGTACGCCGAGACCCGCAGGCCCCAGTCCGTGCTCCTGGCGCGGCCGATGAAATCCAGGATGGCCTCGTAGGCACCGCGCGAGAGCCACTTCCAGGCGGGATCGGCATCGCCGCCCTGGGTGCCCGGTTTGCGATTGCCGAAGCGCCGGGCGTACTCCTGCGTCGCGGTGGCGCCGCGATTGAAGAAGACGTTGTGGTCGCCGCCCTCGGGCGATTCCGTGTCGATGTCGACGCTGACCTCGCGGAAGGTCTCAAGCTCCGCGGGCGAGCCCTTGAGCGCCAGGACGCGGTAGGTGTACGAATGTCCAGGCTTGGCCGAGTAGTCGCTCCACATGAAGTCCTGGATCGGATGGTCCTTGGTCTTGTGGCGCGACCCTGGAGGAAAGCCGGGGTCGGTCTCGGCGAAGGTCTTCATGCCTTCGAGCCAGTAGGCCTCTTCCTCGGTGTGGTCCGTGCGATGGATCGCAAAGCCCTTGAGCCCCTTGCAAGCGGCCTTGTCGAGGTTCATGCCGAGGAGTACGACATGCGTTCCTCCGATACCTCGGAGGGAGAATCCCTGGTCCTTTGCGCTTGCCTGGCTCATGTCGCCTCCTCGTTGGAGCCTTGCGGCAGTCTTCCTGATCCCATGGCGCCGAACTGGAAGTACGTGCCGAGGTCTTGAATAACCGATCTGATCCCACCCTACAGCCAGTTGATATAATCGTCAATCCCTCTCCGCAGAGTCGGGTATGGCAATAAAGAAAGCAGGGAATGAGGGGGCGCCCGGCGGCGCCAGGTGAGGGAATTTCCTGCCGTGGTCCGTTATCCTTGAGCCGATCACCTAGAACTCAGCAAAGGAGAAGGAATATGAGATCCCGACCAGTTACCGCATTCCATTTGACCCCTCGTTTTACCCTGGGGCTGCTCTGCGCCTTGACCATCGCCCTTCTCGTCCCGTCCGGCGCCTGGGCGGCGGAGGGCGGATTCCGGTGTGAGGAGCTGTCGTTCGACGTGACCCTCTCGCCCAGCGACACCGACGTCTACAGCGTCTTCGGCGTCCTCTGCTCGCGCGGCAGCATCTATCAGAAAACGGCCCTGGTCACCCTTCACGGCTCGACCTACAGCCACCTGTACTGGGACTTCCCCTTCCAGCCCGAGACCTATTCCTTCGTGCGCCGCGCCACGGCGGCGGGCTACGCGGTCCTCAACATCGACCGGATCGGCATTGGCCGGAGCGATCACCCTCCGGCGGCGGAAGTCACCATCGGGGCCGATGCGCACGTGGTCCATCAGATCGTGCAGGTGCTGCGCGGCGGGGATCTGGTCGTCCCTTCGTTCGGCCGCATCCGCGCCGAACGGGTGGCGCTCGTGGGCCACTCGCTCGGGTCGGTGATCGCGATCGAAGAGGCGGCGACCTATGGCGACGTGGATGGCATCGTGCTGACCGGCGTGTCGCATACGGTCACCCCGGCCCTCGGGGAGATCCTCTCGACCTTGTATCCGGCCAACCTCGATCCGCGTTTCGCCAGTCAGAGCCTCCCGGACGGCTATCTCACCAGCCAGCCGGGCACCCGCGGCGTCTTTTACTATCTGCCGTCCACGGACCCGCTGGTCCTCGCGATCGATGAGCAAACCAAGGAGACCGTCACCGCGGCCGAGCTCGACACGGCCTTCCCCGCGCTGGCCCTGTCGAATGCGGTCCACACGCCGGTGTTTGTGATTGTCGGCGATCTCGACACGGCGTTCTGCGCCCCACCGTCCTGCTCGGCTTCCGGCAGCCTGGCCGTCGAAGCGAGCCTCTTTCCGGCGGACGCCTGCGTGGAGACGGCGTCCATCGCCGATGTGGGACACGACCTGAACCTGCACTTCCAGGCCCAGCAGGCGTATGACGCCGTGCTCGATTGGCTGGACCGGCGTGTCGGCAGCGACCCGAACCTGCCGCCGCCGGTCCCCTGCCCGTAGAGAAGATGGGCGCGATGAATCGCGCCCCTACACGGATAGCTGGAGGCGTGAACAAACTGTAGGGGCGCCATTCATGGCGCCCTCTTAATGCGCCGCCTCCATTGATGAGGCCGGTTCTACTCGACCATCTCGACCAGGAAGCCGTGCGTCAGCGAGGCCGGGATCAAGAAACGATCCCGGCCTTTGTATTTAAAGACCGGCAGAGTCAATCCTGTGTTGCCTTGGACCAGGGAGTGGGCGGTGTCGAGATCGCCGACCTCGAGGCTCGCACCCAGGATTCCTTCCCCGCGTTCCGCCGCGAAATCCGCCACCAGTCCAGGGCCGTCCGGCTCCAACAGGGCCAAGGTGTTGTTGTTGTACCGCACCTCCGCGCCGCGTGCGCCCAGGTAGTGGATCTTCTTGTTCTTGAAACGGACCTCGAGGCCGAGGCCTTCGTAGAAATCGATGGCCGCGTCCAGATCCAAGACCACCAGCCAGAGGGTGTCGATCTTCCGCGCCGTGTTGGGGTGCGGCCGGGGCGCCAGGGACGGAAACTCGACGAACATCTGCTGCACCTGGGCCTCGTCGTAGTCCAGGAAGAAGTTCGAATTATCCGGCGCCACTCGAGCGGTGAGGATGATCGAGCTCCAGAGAGGGGTGAGCCCGACGAGCTCGCCGGTCGATTCGATGGTGAGGGGTGCCGCTGGGATCGGACCGACATTGGGATAGCCGGCGCCGGTCAGGAACGCGATCGCCTGGGCGGCGTCGACCACATCGGTCCCGTAGAACTTACCGCCTTCGTGGTCCTCCAGAAAGGCGACGAACGGCGCGGTGAACTCGTTCAGCTCCGTGAACGTCGCGATCTCAAGGTAGGTCAAGTCGCTGAACCAGATCAGGCGGTTCTTGGCCCCCAGGGGGGACAGCAGGGCCGGGGTCAGCGAGAACCCGAGCTGATCGGTCCAGACGTCTCCCGCGGCGTCGAAGTTCTCCAAGCGGACGAGCGAGGCGACATGATCGATGCCTCTGCCGTCACCCAGCCCCTGCGCCGCGGCCTGGCCACCCAGAACCAGAAGTCCGCACAATGCTGTCCACAGAATCCGCCTTGCGTCCATGTCTCATCTCCTTTGTCGAGAGCCCGGCAGGATAGTAGCGCGATCTCCGGACCGGCCGGCACTTGTAAGCTTGGACCCTTGAAGAGGAGCTCATCCCATGATCCCACGAAATCTCTGGAAGGCCCTGGTGGCGTTCTCGGCAGTGCTCGCGCTGGCGAGGGGAGGCGGTGCGGAGCCCGACCCGGCGGCTTTGCGCGAACAGGTGCGAGCCTACCGGGCCGCCCACGAGAAGGAGATCGTCCGTGAGCTGTCGGACTTCGTGGCGCTGCGCAACGTCGCCGGGGGGAGCCAGACCCGCGCGGACATCGAGCGCAACGCCGACCATCTGATCGCCCTGCTGCAACGCCGCGGGATCGCGGCGCGGCGGTTGACAGCCGGCGACTCCCCTCCGGCCGTCTATGGCGAGCTCCGCAGCCCGGGGGCGACCCGCACCGTCGTCTTTTACGCCCACTACGACGGCCAACCGGCCGAGGCCGCCGACTGGGGCGGCGATCCCTGGAAGCCGGTGCTGCGCGCGGGCGCATCGCACCAGGACCGGGAGGTCGACCTCGCCGCAGCCGGGACGCTCGACCCCGAGTGGCGCCTCTTCGGGCGTTCGACCAGCGACGACAAGGGGCCGATCGTGGCGGTGCTCGCCGCGCTCGACGCTCTGCGCGCTGCCGGCGCGACGCCCTCCGTCAACGTCAAGTTCTTCTTTGAAGGGGAAGAAGAGGCCGGCTCTCCGCACCTGACCGAGATTCTCCGCGCCCACCGCGACCTGCTCGCCGCCGACGCCTGGATCCTCGGCGACGGTCCGGTCCACCAGAGCCGCCGGATGCAGGCCGTCTTCGGCGCGCGCGGCGTGACCTCGGTGGAGATGACCGTCTACGGCCCTGTCCGCGCCCTGCACAGCGGGCACTATGGCAACTGGGTGCCCAACCCGGCGGCCTTGCTCGTCGAGCTGCTCTCCGGCCTGCGGTCCCCGGACGGCGACATCCGCATCGCCGGCTTTTACGACGACGTCCGCCCGCTCACCGAGAACGAGCGGCAGGCCGCCGCGGCGATGCCGCCCGTGGAAGAGGACCTGCGCCGGGAGCTCGGGCTGGCCTGGACCGAAGGCAATGGCGGACGGCTCCAGGACCTGATCATGCGGCCGGCCTTGAACCTGCGCGGCCTGAAATCGGCCCAGGTGGGAGAGCAGGCGAGGAACGCCATCCCCACCGAGGCTTCGGCTTCGATCGACTTCCGGCTCGTCCCCGATCAGACGCCCGCGAAAGTCCGGGAGCGCCTGGAGGCCCACCTGCGTCAGCAGGGATTCCACATCGTCTCCGAGGAGCCCACTATGGAGACCCGCCGCGCGCACCCCCGTATCGTCCGGCTGACCTGGGACACGGGTTATCCCGGCGCCCGGACCTCGATGGACCTGCCGGCCTCCCGCGCCGTGCTGCGGACCCTCGAAGAGACGGTCGGAGGGTCGCTCGTCCGCGTTCCCATGCTGGGCGGCAGCATCCCCATGTACCTCTTCACCGACACCCTGAAGGTCCCGGTGATCATCGTCCCCATCGTCAACCACGACAACAACCAGCACGCCGCCCACGAAAACCTGCGCCTGCAAAACCTCTGGGACGGCATCGACGTCTACGCCAACCTCTTCGCGCGGCTGGGGGTGGTTTGGCGGTAAGCTTTTGCCACGGTGTACCTGTCGCGTTCGCGATCGTCCGCCCTCCTGGCGGGTCTCTGCTTCGTCCTGCTCGGACAGGCGCCGCCTCCGTCTACCCTGCCGTCCGTAACGGCCGATCTGGGCTCCTTCGGGTTCCCCCCCACGGCCGGGGCCGCTCCGGGTTATGTGAGCGATACGGCCTGCGCCCTCTGCCATCGCGAGATCTCGGCGTCCTTCCAGGAGAAGGGCATGGGCCGGTCCTTCCGGCGCCCGCGGCCCGCAGGAGATATCGAGGACTTCTCCGCTCCACCCTTCTTCCACGCCCCTTCGGGCCAGTCCATGCAGATCGTCCGCCGCGGCGAGCGCCTGCTCTTCCGCCGCTGGCAGACGGACGACAAGGGCCGGCCCATCCACCTCTTCGAGCGCGAAGTGGACTGGATCGTCGGCTCGGGCGATCACGCGCGGACGTACCTCTACCAGACCGAGGGAGGAGAGCTGTACCAACTGCCCCTCGGCTGGTACGGCCAGACGCGGACCTGGGGCATGTCTCCGGGGTTCGACCGGCCCGATCACGATGGGGTGTTGCGGCGGGTCCGGCGGGAGTGCATGTTCTGCCATAACGCGTATCCGGACGTGCCCGCGGGGAACGATGCCTACATGGCGCCGCAGACCTACCCCGAGCAGTTGCCCGAAGGGCTCGGATGCCAGCGTTGCCACGGGCCCGGGGCCGAGCATGTCGGGCTCGCCCTCGGCGGTATCGGCTCACCGGAAGCGATCCGGTCGAGCGTCTTCAACCCCGGCCGTCTGCCGCTGGAGAGGCGCGACGAGATCTGCCAGTCCTGTCATATGCAGCCCTCCGTAGCCTTTCCCGGAGTGCGCCGCTTCGGCCGCGGAGACTACTCCTTCCATGCCGGCGAGCCGCTGGCCGACTACCTCGTGCAGCTCGACGTCGAAGAGGAAGGACAGACTCCCGGCGAACGGTTCGAGATCAATCACCATCCCTATCGGTTGCAGCAGAGCCGTTGCTGGATCGAGAGTCAGGGGAAGCTGAGCTGTCTGACCTGCCACGATCCGCACCGGCGGGTTTCCGAGAGCCGCAAGATCGAGTGGTTCCGCGCCGCCTGTCTGAGCTGTCACAAGGACGACGGGCATGGGGGGCAGGCTGCCGGGGACTGCGCCTCCTGTCACATGCCGAAGCGCCGGACACAGGACGTCGTCCACGTGGTGATGACCGATCACAAGATCCAGCGCCGGCCGGGCGGTCCCAAGCTCCTGGCTCCCCTGTCGGAACGCGATCCGGTCCTGACCGGATTGAGTCTCCTCGATCCGGTCCGCGGCCCCTCGGGCGCGCTGGGCGAGATCTATCGCGCCGCTGCGGTGGTCCGGGCGAGCGCTCCCGCCGACGCTGTGGGCTACCTGGAAAAGAAGCTCGCCGAAGTCCGGCCCGACGCGATCGAGCCCTGGCTCGACCTGGCCAACGGACAGATCCGTCTCGGCAGGCCCGCGGACGCCGAGCGGACCCTCGCGACGATCCTGGCGCGAAGCCCCGACCATCCCCAGGCTCTCGAATGGCTCGCCCTGACGCGCGCCGCCCAAGGAGAGATGGACGGGGCCATCGCGATCCTCCGCCGTCTTCTAGAGCGCGCGCCCGAACGCGTCGAAGCCCAATACAACCTGGGGCGGTTGCTGGCCGCGCGCGATCAGCCCGCCGCGGCCGAGCGGCATCTGGAGAAGGCGGTCGCCGCCCGGCCCAACCTGGTCACCGCCTGGTACCGGCTCGGCGAGGTCCGCTCCACCTTGGGCCGTCCGGACGAGGCCCTCTCCTGCTGGCGCCGTGCCCTGGAGATCGATCCATCACACACCCCCTCCTACCTCTCGCTCGGCAAAGCACTGCTTGCCAAAGGTGACCGGGCCGAAGCCCTGCGCTATCTCCAGCACGGCGCCCGCTGGGCCGCGAAGCCGGAGCAGGTGCGGGAGATGATCCCGAGCCAGCGGAGCGAGCTAAGATAGGTTGCCAATGCCCCAGAGCCCAGCCTCCCCTGCTCCGCGCGTCGCGGCGATGCGACGCGCTCCCGGCGACCTGTACGAGCTCGCGACGCCCCCGTCCGATCCCCGGCTGTCCAACGCCGACCTCGCGCCGACTTCGGTCAGCCAGCGGACCTGGACCACCTACCACATCGCGTCGCTGTGGATCGGCCTCGCCGTCTGTATCCCGACCTACATGCTGGCCGCCGGCCTCGTCCAGGGCGGGATGAGCTGGTGGCAGGCGCTGCTCACCGTCCTGCTCGGCAACCTCATCGTGCTCGTGCCCATGGTGCTCATCGCCCATGCCGGCACCCGGTTCGGGATCCCTTTCCCGGTGCTGGCCCGCGCCTCGTTCGGCACATCGGGGGCTCACATCCCGGCCCTGTTGCGCGGCATCGTGGCGTGCGGGTGGTTCGGCATCCAGACCTGGATCGGCGGTCAGGCGATCGACGTCATGCTGCGCACCGCCTGGCCCGGATGGGAACAGGTGCCGGGCGGACCGTGGATCGCGTTCGGGGCGTTCTGGCTGATGAACATATTCATCGTGGTGCGCGGCAGCGACGCCATCAAGGCGCTGGAGGCCTGGGCCGCGCCGTTCCTCATCGTGGCGGGCCTCGCGCTCCTCGCCTGGGCGGTGGTGCGCGCCGGGGGCTTCGGGCCGATCCTCTCCCAGCCCAGCAAGCTCGAGAGCACCGGGGCCTTCCTCCGCTTTTTCGTCCCCTCCCTCACCGCCATGGTGGGGTTCTGGGCGACCCTGGCGCTCAACATCCCGGACCTCATGCGGTACGCCCGCGATCAGCGGTCCCAGGTGCGCGGACAGCTCCTGGGCTTGCCGCTGACCATGACCCTCTTCTCGTTCATCGGCATCGCCGTGACCTCGGCCTCGGTGCTGATCTTCGGCGAGGCGATCTGGGACCCGGTGGTGCTCCTGTCGCGCCTCGAGAATCCGCTGGTCATCCTGATCTCCCTCTTCGCCCTCCTCATCGCCACCCTCACCACCAACGTCGCCGCGAACGTCGTGGCTCCCGCCAACGGCTTCGCCAACCTCTGGCCGTCGCGGGTGACCTTCGCGATCGGCGGGCTGATCACCGGCGTCCTTGGCATCGTCATCATGCCCTGGCGACTGCTCGTGGACTTCGAGGACTACATCTTCGGCTGGCTGGTGGGTTACTCCGGCTTTCTGGGACCGATCGCGGGCATCTTCATCGCCGATTACTGGGTGGTAAAAAAGGCCCGCCTTTCGCTGCCGGATCTCTACAGGGCCGACGGCATCTATGGCCGGTGGAACGGGAAGGCCCTCGTCGCTCTCGCGGCCGGCGTCGCCGTCGCTCTAGTCGGACTCGTCGTGCCGGCTCTCCGCGTGCTCTACGACTACGCCTGGTTCGTGGGCTTTGCCGTGGCCTTCGGGCTCTACGCGCTCCTGATGCGCGGGACGCCCGAGGTGGATCTGGCGGACGTGCCCGACGCGTCCTCTACGTAAGGTCGACGTGCTCGACGAAGACGAGGCGGCGGCCTTTCTTCGTGGGCACCTTGTCGTAAGGCCGGTCGTCGTCGACTAGATATTCCTCGTACTCGGCAATGACCAGCCGGAAGCGGGTGTCGCCCCCGGGCTCGGCCGGCAGCGTGACGTCTCCTTCCCAGAGCGTGAACAGCGAGTAGAGCTTGTCGACTAGTTGCTCGGCGACGAGGTCGGCGAACCGCCGGGTGCGGTGGAGCTCCAAACCGCGGACGATCTGGTCTGAGGGCACGAAGCTCTTCACTCCCGCCAATCCTGCGGGCCGTACTAGGGCGTCCGGCACTCGCTCCCAGCCGAAGTCCTCGCCGCGCGCCGGGTCGAGCCGCTCGATCCAGACCTCGATGACGCTGGTGTCCGCGACGTCCACGGGAACACGCAGATCCTCCGTGCCCGTGAGCGGATTGATCACTCGGATCGTGGGTGCTCTCTCGGCCTCAAGATGGGCGCTGGAGTCGCGGTAGGTGTTTCCGAATACCGTGACGTGCCGGGTCCGCGGGTCGTTGCTGCGGTTGACGTTGAGCCAGCGGTCCGCGGTGAGCGGCATGAAGTCGGCCAGCACGGCTTCGGACAGGTGTGCCCCGGGGACCGACACGGGCTGGTACCGCGCCAGTGCCAGGCGGATGAACGGCCAGTACGAAGCACCCTGGTCGACCTCGATGTCGCAGTACCAGAGCCGGCGCTCCTCGTCGTAGAAGACGTCGTGCGGCACGACTTCGACCGAGGCGGAAGAGACGCCGGACGGCAGAAGCCCCGTGACCTGGAATGGGCCGGACG
>JBKKAU010000237.1:0-1762 GCA_046714475.1 Thermoanaerobaculia bacterium | reverse complement strand
GGCCGGAGGAGCTGGCCCCCGCGGGCGCGCAGGCCGCGCCCCGGTCGGCACCGGCGCCCCGGTCCGAGGCGCGGCCCGTCCTTTCCAGGCGTCCCGGGCGGGACCTCGATGAGGCCGCAACGGCGCCGCCGGAGCTCAACCTGATCGGGCAGCGGGTCGAGTCGGCCCTGGAGGAGCTGGACTCCTATCTCGACCAGGCGCTCCTCGCCTCCCGCAAGGAGGTGCGGGTGATCCACGGCCACGGCACCGGCCGCCTGCGCCAGGCGGTCCGCGAGCACCTGCGGGTCCACCCCGGCGTCACCGAAGCCCGGCCGGGGGCTCCCAACGAAGGGGGCAACGGCGCGACCGTCGTAACGCTGCGCGGCGCGTAGCGGGTCTCATCAGCAGGGCTGTCACGAAACACCTCTCACGATCACGAAGGGAGTAGGACGGGGCCGTTCTCCCCCGCACCCCACGCAACCAATGGCGCTCGGCAACATCCATCTGACCCCCCAGCTCGTCCAGGCGGTACGGGACGCGGTCGACATCGTGTCGGTCGCCTCCGAGCACACGCGGCTGCGCAAGGCCGGGCGGCGCTACCAGGGGCTCTGCCCCATCCACAAGGAGAAGACGCCGTCGTTCAGCGTCGATCCGGTCCAGGGGCTCTTCTACTGCTTCGGCTGCGGCGCCGGCGGCGACGCCATCAAGCTCCACATGCTGACCAGCGGCGACGACTTCCCGGCCGCCATCGAGTCGCTGGCGATGAAGCATGGCGTGCCGCTGCCCACCCGGACCGAGCCGGCGCGCACCGGCGGCCGGGCCGAGCGGGACGTCGAAGGGGCGCTCTCGGCGGCGGCCGAGTTCTTTACCGACCAGCTGCGCAAGCTCGACCTGCCGCAACGCTACCTGGAGGACCGCAAGGTCCCGGCCGAGCTGATCGAGCGCTTCGGGCTGGGCTACGCCCCCGACGGCTGGCGCAACCTCGTGCAGGCGCTGCATCCGCGGGTGCCGCTCGCCGACCTCGAAGCCGCCGGCCTAGTGGCCCGGCCGGAGCGCGGCGGCGAGCCCTACGACCGCTTCCGCAACCGGCTGATGTTCCCGATCCGCACCGCCTCGGGCCGTCTGGTGGGCTTCGGCGGCCGTACCCTTGGAAACGATACGGCCAAGTACGTCAATACCAGTGAGACCGACCAGTTCCACAAGGGCAACCTCCTCTATGGGCTGCACCTCGCCAAGCGCGAGATCCGCGAGACGGGACGGGTCCTGCTGGTCGAGGGCTACTTCGACGTCATCGGCGCGGTGGCCAGCGGTCAGGAAGGGGCGGTCGCGGGGATGGGCACGGCGTTGACGCCGGAACAGGCGAAGCTGCTGTCGCGTTACGCCGAGGAGGTGGTGGTGTCGTATGACGGCGACAACGCCGGGGAGAACGCCTTCCGCCGCGCCTTGCCGCTGCTCCTCGGCGAGGGGCTGGCGGTGCGGCGGGTGCGCTTCCCCGGCGGGCACGACCCCGACTCGTTGCGGCTCGCCGAGGGGCCGGAGGCGGTGGCCGCGGCGGTGAACGCGGCCGAGGACGCCGTCACCGCCGAGGTCGACCGGCTGGTGCCGCCGGACGTGTCGCGCGAGCCGCAGGCGCAGGCCAAGGCAGCCTCGGCGGTCTCCGAGCTGCTGCGGCCGATCCCCGACCCGGTGCTGCGGTACAGCTATGGACGGCTGGCGGCGGAGCGGCTGGGAATTCCGGTCGAGATGCTGGCGCGCCGCGCGGCGGCGGACCGCGCGCCGCAGG
>JBKKAU010000236.1:0-4927 GCA_046714475.1 Thermoanaerobaculia bacterium | reverse complement strand
CTCGTGGGCTCGGAGATGTGAATAAGCGACAGGCCCACGGCGGCCGCGGCGGCCACGGCGGCCGAGGCCGGCCGGCTGCGGCTCGGCCCGGGGGAGGGGCCGTTCTTCACCGCCGCCGGCTGCGAAGCCTGCAACGGCCGCGGCTTCAAGGGAAGGATCGGCGCCTACGAGCTGTTCGCGATGGACGGCGAGTTGGCCGACCTGATCGCCGGCGGGGCGCCGGTCCACCGTCTGCGCGCCGCGGCGGTGGCGAAGGGGATGCGCACCCTCCTGGAAGACGCGCTCGACAAGGCCCGCGCCGGCGTCACCTCGCTTTCCGAGGTGCTGCGCACCGTGCCCTACCGGCTGGTCGAGGAAGACCGGCCTTCTATATAAGGAAGGGAGACCTTATGCGCGTCATCGACCAGGCGATCATGAACCGGCTCTTCGAGGTCACCGACGAGATCCCGGTGAGCCGCGAGGCCCTCGAGGTGCCGCTGGTGATGGAGGGGGAGGGGCGGGTCCGCAGGACGCCGCGCGGCAAGCTGGAGATCACCCTGCCCGACGCCGACGACCTCGGCCCCTTCCTCGCCGCCCTGCCGGACCGCCTGCGGGAGCTGGGACTGGCGGCAGACGGTGAGGAGGGCCGGTTGAGGTAGAATCCCTCCCCTGCAGTCCTGTCGTTTTTTCCGACCCACAGGAACGAGGAGCCGTTTTCAATATGTCCGAACAGTACATCTATGTCATGAAGGACCTGCGGAAGATCTATCCGCCGAACCGCGAGGTCTTGAAAGGGATCTGGCTGTCGTTCTTCCCCGGCGCCAAGATCGGCGTCCTGGGGCTGAACGGCTCCGGCAAGAGCACGCTGCTCAAGATCATGGCGGGCGAGGTCAAGGACTTCGGCGGCGAAGCCTGGCCGGCCAAGGGGACCAAGGTGGGCTACCTGTCCCAGGAGCCGCGGCTCGACGCGGGCAAGGACGTGCTCGGCAACGTCGAGGAGGGGGTCGCCGAGACCCGCGCCCTGCTCAACCGCTTCGACGAGATCAACGCCCGCTTCGGCGAGGACCTCTCCCCCGAGGAGATGGACAAGCTGCTCGCCGAGCAGTCCCGGGTCCAGGACCAGATCGACGCCGTCAACGCCTGGGAGCTCGACCGCACCCTGGAGATCGCCATGGACGCCCTGCGCCTGCCGCCGGGCGACGCCGACGTCAACAAGCTCTCCGGCGGCGAGCGCCGCCGCGTCGCCCTCTGCCGGCTGCTGCTCCAGCGCCCCGACCTGCTGCTGCTCGACGAGCCGACCAACCACCTCGACGCCGAGTCGGTCGCCTGGCTGGAGCGCTTCCTCGCCGAGTACCCGGGCACCGTGGTCGCCGTCACCCACGACCGCTACTTCCTCGACAACGTCGCCGGCTGGATCCTGGAGCTCGACCGCGGCGCCGGCATCCCCTGGGAGGGCAACTACTCCTCCTGGCTGGAGCAGAAGCAGCAGCGGCTGCAGGTCGAGGAGAAGCAGGAGTCGTCGCGCCGGCGGACGCTGGAGCGCGAGCTCGAGTGGGTTCGCCTGGCGCCCCGCGCCCGGCAGGCCAAGGGCAAGGCGCGCTTGAACTCCTACGAGCAGCTCCTCACCCAGGAGCGGGAGTACGAAAAGCGGTCCGACCCGAACGAGATCCACATTCCGCCCGGGCCGCGGCTCGGCGACGTGGTGGTCGAGGCCAAGGGCCTCCGCAAGGGCTACGGCGACCAGCTGCTGATCGAGGACCTCTCTTTCGCGCTGCCGCCGGCCGGCATCGTCGGCGTCATCGGCCCCAACGGCGCCGGCAAGACCACCCTGTTCCGCATGATCGTCGGCGACGAGAAGCCGGACGAGGGGACGCTGCGCCTCGGCGACACGGTCAAGGTCGCCTACGTCGACCAGAGCCGCGAATCGCTGGAGGGCGAGAGGATGGCCTGGGAGGCGATCTCGGACGGCCGCGACGTGGTCGTCCTGGGCAACCGCGAGGTGCCGGCGCGCTCCTACGCCGCGGCCTTCAACTTCAAGGGGTCGGACCAGCAGAAGCGGGTCAAGGACCTCTCGGGCGGCGAACGCAACCGCGTCCACCTCGCCCGCACCTTGAAGGCGGGGGGCAACCTGCTGCTCCTCGACGAGCCGACCAACGACCTGGACGTCGACACCCTGCGCGCCTTGGAAGAGGCGTTGCTCAACTTCGCCGGCTGCGCCGTGGTGATCAGCCACGACCGCTGGTTCCTCGACCGGATCGCCACCCACATCCTCGCCTTCGAGGGGGAGTCCCAGGTGGTCTGGTTCGAGGGCAACTACCAGGCCTACGAGGCCGACCGCAAGCGCCGCCTCGGCGCCGAGGCCGACCAGCCGCACCGCATCCGCTACAAGAAGCTGACGCACGCCTGAGTTTCCAGGGCGCCCTGCATGGCGCCCCTGCATCTCTCCGCCGGCCTGTGCAGGGGCGCGATTCATCGCGCCCTCCCCCCGCTCCTCCTCCTCATGGCACCTGCTTTGCAACTATTGACTTTGCGACGGGTGGGGGTTCTTTCGATGGCGACTTCGAAGCGGCAAGCCCGGGCCAAGCCATTCGAGAGAACCACGGGTCCTGAACGATCCGGACATACCACCCCTGGTTGAAAAGGAGTGGGAGGGTGGTTCCATACTGGCGCCCTCCAGACGACGAAACCTTGTTTAGGAGAGGAGCTCTGTATGAAGAGACTCGTTCTTGTGATCTTTACCGTCTTCGCCCTGACGGCGACCGGCGCCTTGCTGGCCCAGAGCACCAACAGCACGGCCCCCGGCCCGACCATGCAGCGTGAGCCTGGCCAGGCCAACAACAACCTGCCAAACCCCGGCAACCCGCAGACGCAGGTCGGTCCCGGCACCACGTCGGGGACCACGGCGACCGGCACGCAGTCGACGACCAGCACCACCGCGACCGGCACCGAGTCGACGACCGGCCTGGACCCGATGGGCGGCACCACCAACCTGCAGAATGAGACCGAGACCGGCACCGGCGTCGACGTCGACGTCGATACCGGCGCGCGGGCCGAGGGTGCGGTCGACGTGGACGTGGACAGCACGACCGACGCCGACACCGACGCTTCGGGCGTCGACGAGACCGGGAGCCTGGACAACGAGGACAACGAGGCCGGCTCCCTCGACGACGAGGGGACTCTGCCGGACACCGCCAGCAACGAGCTGATGGTGGCCCTGATGGGCCTGATCGCCCTGGGTGCGGCGCTCTCCGTCCGCGCCTTCTCGAAGCAAAATGCTTGAAATCTGAAGCGACGGAGCCGAAGGCCCGCGCCAAACCGGCCTTCGGCTTCTTGCCGCTGAGTTAATTGAAGAGGAGGGTTGCCATGGAGGTCGCCCTCGGAAACGAGATTCAGAAGGGGAGCACCATCATGAAGAGACTAGTTCTATCGATCCTCACTCTCTTACTTCTCACCGCGAGCGTCGCGCTCGTCGCCCAGACCTCGGGCAGCGCCACCGGACGGCCCGAGACCGAGCAGGGCGAAGGCATGGACGTGGACGTCGACACCGGCAACCGGGCCGAGGACGGCCTCGTGGATGTCGAAGTGAACAAGCAGCACGACGCCGACACCAGCGCCCAGGGCAACGACAACGCCGGCCGGACCACCACCGGCACCACCGGGACCAGCGGCACGATGGGCACGACCGGCAACACCAATCTCCGCAATGAGACCGAGACCGGCACGGGCGTCGACGTGGACGTCGACACCGGCGATCGGGCCGAGGGTGCGGTCGACGTCGACGTGAACCGCACGACCGACGCCGACACCGAGGCCTCGGGCGTCAACGAGACCGGCGACCTGGACAACGACGCCGGCGCCCTCAACGACGAGGGGACCCTTCCGGACACCGCCAGCAACGAGATGCTGGTGGCGCTGATGGGCCTGATCGCCATCAGCACGGGGCTTTCGGCCCGCCTCCTGGCGCGCAAGGCCTGATGCGCGCTCGGCGCCGCGGCGGTCGTGAAGCGGTTCTAACCTCATGAGCCTGTCACCCGGCGCGGGCCCGGGCGCGGGGTGACAGCTCCCGATATCCTTCCGATCGAGCTGCTCCGATGGAGTCCGAAGACCAGACCCCGCAGTCCCTGTCGACCCGCTCCAGGCGGGCCGTTTTGCGTCAGGTGGAGCGCGCCCTGCTGCTGATCGGGTTCCTCTGCCTGGGGATCTATGCCTTCTTCCTCCTAGAGGCCCATCTCTCTGAGAGGCGGCAGAACGAGGAGCTGGAGCAGGCGCTCGCCGCCCGCCAGACGCCCGCCCAGCAGGCCGCCGTAGTCCCGGCCCAGGAGACGGAGTCCCTGGCCGACTTCCGCGAGGTCCCGGGGGAGGACCAGGAGACGAAAGAGCCCGAGCCGCTGCCGGTCGACGACGGCTCTCTCGTCGGCCGTCTGGAGGTACCGCGCCTGGGCCTCTCCGCCATCGTCCGCGAAGGCGTGGCCTCGCAGACCCTGCGGCGCGGCGCCGGGCGCATCCCCGGGACCGCGCTCCCCTGGGAGCCGGCGGGCAACGTCGGCATCGCCGCGCACCGCGACCGCGTGTTCCGTCCGCTCAAAGACATCGGTAAAAAAGACATCATCACGCTCACGACGGTGGAAGGGACGTACAGCTACCAGGTCGAATGGACCCGGATCGTGACTCCCGAGGACACCGAGGTCCTGCACGACACCGCGGAGCCGGCGCTGACCCTGGTGACCTGCTATCCGTTTTACTACGTCGGCTCGGCGCCGAAACGGTTCATCGTCCGGGCGTTGCGGATCGACGCGCCGGAGCCGGGCCTGGAAAAGACAGGAGGAGAGGGATGAGCTATCGAACCGGGCCGCCGGCGGTCCTCGCCGCAATTCTGTTGACCGTCTTCACCGCCTGTGGGCGGGAGGAGACCGAAGCCCCGCCGCCGGCGCAGGCCCCGGCCGAGGCC
>JBKKAU010000235.1:0-2722 GCA_046714475.1 Thermoanaerobaculia bacterium | reverse complement strand
CTGGCCGTCGTCGGCTATCGCCGGGTCCAGAACCTTCAAGAGAGGCTCGATCATCAAGGAAACGAGATCGAGGTGCTCCTAGGGGTCTTGCGCAGGCTTGAGGAGCGCGTCACAGCCCTTTACGGCTCCGCCCTCCAGACGGTCCAGGCGCCTCCCCTGCCTGAGGTCGCCGGGGTCCGGCAGCCCGGCCCGGTACCCGCCGCGGTCGAGACGCCGCCTCCTCTCCCGGTCCAGCCCGCGCCGGAGCCTGTCGCCGCGCCGGTGATTCCGCCGCCGCTCCCCCTGCCCGAAGCCGCCTCGGCTCCCGGGGTCGGCGCCCGGCTCCGTGCCCTGGCGAACCAGCAGGAGACCGACCGGCCCGCCGCGAGCTTCGAAGAACGTGTGGGAGCTCGGCTCTTCGTCTGGATCGGCTCGATCGCGCTCGCCCTGGCCGGCGCGTTCCTGGTCAAGTACTCGTTCGACCAAGGGCTGCTCTCGCCCCCCATCAGGGTGGCGTTGGGCGTGGTCTTCGGCGTCGTGCTGCTGGCCGCCGGGGAGTGGCTCCGCAAGCCGTCGCCGACCATCTCCCAGGGGCTCTCCGCCGCCGGCATCGCCGACCTCTTCGCCTGTTTCCTCGCCGCCGTCCATCTCTATCAATTGATCTCGCCGGCCGTGGGCTTCGCCTTCATGGCGTTGACCGCCATCGTCGCGGTGCTGCTGTCGCTCCGCCAGGGGGTCATGGTGGCGCTGATCGGGCTGGCGGGCGGCTTCCTGACGCCGGCGCTGGTCCGGACGGGCGAGCCGGACGCGCGCAACCTCTTCGGCTACTTGCTGGTACTGGTCATCGCCGTGGCCGCCGTCTCCTGGTCGCGCGGCTGGCGGATGATGACAGGGCTCGCCTGGATCGGCGGCCTGCTCTGGGTGCTGGTCTGGCTCGAAGGGCCGTTCCAGCCGGGGGACGCTCCCTGGCTCAGCCTCTTCCTCATCGCCTCGGCGGCGGCCGCGGTGGTGGCCGACCTCGCGCAGGCGCGGCGCGCCGATCATCCCGAGACCGAGGAGGCAGACCCCTGGAAGATGTGGCTCTCCTGGGGGACGCTGACGGCCGCGATCTCGGCGCTCGCTCTGGTGACCGGGGCGAGCGGCTACACCCCGCTCGAATGGTCGTTCGTCGCCCTGCTCGCGGCCGGCATCCTGGTGCTGGCGCGGCTCCGTCCCGGCTTCGAAGGTCTCGCCTGGGTGGCCGCGGCGGCGCCGGTGGTCCTCCTCGGCGCCTGGGGTTTCGACCTCCAGCCAGAAGAGACCGGCCGGTTCCTCTGGACGGCGCTCGCCTTCGGCCTCCTGCTCGCCGGGGGGGCGTACCTCGCGCACCGCGGCGCGGTCCACCCCGGACGCTGGGCGTCGCTTTCGGCCGCCTCCGGCCTCGCCGTGTTCCTGCTCGCCTGGGTCTGTACCCACAACAAGACGATCGTTCTCCCCTGGGGAGCGTTGGCTCTGGGCCTCGCCGCGCTCTATCTGATCGCCGCCCTGCCGGTGGTGCGCCGCCGGGACCTGCCGGGGACCGATGCCGCCCTGGCGGCGCTGGCGGTCGCGGCGACCACGTTCATCAGCCTGGCCGTGCCGCTGGAGCTCGAAAACCAGTGGCTGACGGTCGCCTGGGCCCTGGAGGTCGCGGCCCTCACCTGGCTGAGCGGCCGGCTCCGCCTGCCGGCGCTGCTGCTCATGGCGCGCCTGCTCGCGGTCCTCACGGCGGTCCGGCTGCTCTTGAACCCCGAGGTCTTCAACTACCCGATCGGCGAGCATCCGCTGTTCAACTGGCTGCTCTACGGCTACGGCGTGCCGCTGCTCGCCTTCGCGGCCGCGGCCTGGCTGGCCCGGCGCCAGGAGCAGGAGAGCTGGGCGCGGCAGCTCGAATGGGGAGCCCTGGCCTTCGGCGCCGCGCTGGTGACGCTGCAGGTCCGCCAGTTCTTCCACCCCGGTGAGCCCGGCACCCTGGAGACCGGTTTTCTGGAGACCGGCACGATCGCCGCAGCCTGGCTCCTGATGGGGTGGGGACTGCTCGCCGGTAATCGCAAACGTCGCCTCGACACCCTGGAGTTGGGTGGGCGGATCCTGCTCGCCGCGGGCGCCGCGCTGGCGATCGCCTGGCCCGTGCTGCTCGCCAACCCGCTCTGGGACCGCCAGGAGGTCGGCGCGGTCCCGGTGTTCAACTTCCTGCTCTGGGCCTACGGGTTGCCGGCGGCGCTGGCGGTGCTCGGGGCGCGCGAGCTGCGGCCCCGCGGCGCGCGGAAGGTCCCCCTGCTGCTCGCCGGCACCGCCCTCGTCCTCACGTTCGTCCTGGTCTCGCTCCAGGTCCGCCAGGCGTTCCACGGCGCCTATCTCCTCGGTCCTACGTCGGTCGCCGAGCAGTACTCGTACTCGGCGGCCTGGGTGCTCTTCGGCATCCTGCTCCTGGTGCTGGGGGCCGCCTCCCACGGCCAGGTGTTGCGCCGCGCCTCGCTGGTGGTGATGATGCTCGCCGTGGGCAAGGTCTTCCTCTACGACACCGCCAACCTCTCGGACCTCTACCGGGTCTTCTCGTTCCTTGGCCTCGGTCTGTCGCTGCTGCTCCTCGCCTGGGTCTACCAGCGGTTCGTCTTCGTCAGGGAGCCGCGGTGAGGCGGGCCGCCGCGGCCCTCGCCCTGCTGCTGGCGCTGTCGGCTACGGGGCCCGCGTCGGGGATCGAAGGCTTCCAGTACACCCGCGA
>JBKKAU010000234.1:0-3047 GCA_046714475.1 Thermoanaerobaculia bacterium | reverse complement strand
TATTCACTGGATTCCGTATTTATTTGCGGAGGGTCGGGGGTGGGGGGGCGATTCAGCGCGCCCCCTCGGTGAAGGAAAAGAGGTACTTGCCGGACTTGGCCGGAGCCGCGGGCGCCTGGGAGTCCGCCTCGATGGCGATGTTGATCTTGACGTCCTCGCCGAGCACCGTGCCGCCGGCGTCGAGGACGCGGTTCCAGACGACGCCGTAGTCCTTGCGGTTCACCGTGAAGCTGGTCTCGAAGCCCGCCTTCTCGCCGCGTGGCGTCTTCATCGTCCCCAGGACCTCGACCGGGATGGTGACCTTCTTGGTCACGCCGTTGAGCGTCAGGTCGCCCGTGACCTCCAGGGTATCGGCGTCTTTGGCCTTGACCTCGGAGCTGCTGAAGGTCCAAGTGGGGTTCTTCTCGACGTTGAAGAAGTCGGGCGAGCGCAGGTGCTCGTCGCGGTCGTCGTTGTCCGTATCGATCGACGCCGCCCGGATGGTGAAGTGGACGCTCGAAGCCGCCGGGTTCTGCTTGTCGTACTTGATGGTCCCGTCAAAGTCCTTGAAGCGGCCCGGCACGTTGGTCACGAAATGGCGGATGGTGAAGCCCACGCCGCTGTGGCTGGTGTCCACCTTGTAGGTGACAGGCTCGGCCGCCGCCAGGGCGGGCAGCAGGAGCGCCAGGGCGAGAGCCGGAATCGAGATCTTTCTCTGCACGATCGGTCCTCCTCGAGTTCTTCGCCTGGATGAGGCTCCACCCCGTCCATGAGGTGGAGCCATCGTCCGGTCAGGCGAGTTGCGCGAGGAGTGTACTACGGCCCGGCCCCACCCCCCGCTAGCTGACCAGGGGGTAGGGCTTTTCCGGGTCGATCCCCAGCTCGGTGAGGGCCTGGCGGACAGCCGCGCGCTCGATCGCGCCGCGCTCGGCGAGCTGGTGCAGGGTGGCGAGGACGACGAACTCGGCGTCCACCTCGAAGAAGCGGCGCAGCACCTCGCGCGTATCGCTCCGCCCGAAGCCGTCGGTCCCCAGCGGGAAGAGCCGTCCGGGCAGCCAGCGGGCGATCTGGTCCGGCACCGACTTCATATAGTCGGTGACCGCGATGATCGGGCTCTGGTCCCCTTCGAACAGCGACACCACGAAGGGCTTCCGCGGCTCCTGGTCGGGGTGGAGCAGGTTCCAGCGCTCCGCCTCCAGGGCATCGTGCCGGAGCTGCTTGTAGCTGGTGGCGCTCCAGACGTCCGCGGCCACGCCGTAGCGCTGGGCCAGGATCTCCTGCGCCCTCAAGGCCTCGCGCATCAGCGAGCCGCTGCCGAGGATATGGGCGCGCGGCCGGTCTCCAGAGTTATCAGATGCCGGGGATGCCGGGGCGGGCCGGAGCTTGTAGAGGCCCTTGAGGATCCCCTCCTCCACCGCCTCCGCCATCTCCCCCTGAGGCTTGGCGAGCATCGGGTAGTTCTCGTTGTAGAGGGTGATGTAGTAGAAGATGTCCTCGCGGTCCTCGTACATCCTCTTCAAGCCGTCGCGGATGATCACCGCGAGCTCGTAGTGGAACGCCGGGTCGTAGGCGCGCAGGTTGGGCACGACGCTGGCCAGCACGTGGCTGTGGCCATCCTCGTGCTGGAGCCCTTCGCCGTTGAGCGTCGTCCGCCCCGAGGTCGCTCCCAGCAGGAAGCCGCGCGTGCGCTGGTCGGCGGCGGCCCAGATCAGGTCGCCGATGCGCTGGAAGCCGAACATCGAGTAGAAGATGAAGAAAGGGACCATGTCGATCCCGTGCGTGGAGTACGAGGTGCCGGCGGCGATGAACGACGCCATGGCGCCGGCCTCGGTGATGCCCTCCTCCAGGATCTGACCGTCCGTGGCTTCGCGGTAGTAGAGCAGCATCGCCTTGTCGACCGGCTCGTTGAGCTGGCCGACGTGGGAGTATATGCCGAACTGGCGGAACAGCGACTCCATGCCGAAGGTACGCGCCTCGTCCGGGACGATGGGCACGACCTTGGGGCCGAGCTCCTTGTCCTTCATCAGCTGGGTGAGGATCTGGACGAAGACCATGGTGGTCGAGACCTCGCGGTCCACCGCCTCCGAGAACCGTTCCCAGACGCCGGTCGTGGGGATCGGCGTCGGCTCGGTGCGCGCCTGCCGGTTGGGCATGAAGCCGCCCAGGCCGCGGCGCCGCTCGCGCAGGTACTGGACCTCCTCGCTGTCCTCCGGCGGCTGGTAGTAGGGGGCGTCAGGCAGGTCCTTGTCGGAGATCGGGATCTCGAAGCGGTCCCGGAAGAAGCGCATCTCCTCCTCGCTGAGCTTCTTCTGCTGGTGGGTGACGTTCCGGCCTTCACCGGCTTCGCCGAGGCCGTAGCCCTTGACGGTCTTGGCCAGGATGACGGTGGGCGAGCCCTGGTGCTCGACCGCGGCCTTGTAGGCGGCGTAGACCTTGACCGGGTCGTGGCCGCCGCGGCGGAGCGCGTGGAGCTGCTCGTCGCTGTAGCCTTCGACCAGCTTGAGCAGCTCGGGGTGCTTGCCGAAGAACTCGCGGCGGAAGTAGCCCCCCGGCTCGACGATGTACTTCTGGTACTCGCCGTCGATCACCTCGTTCATGCGCTGGATGAGCAGGCCGGTGTTGTCGGCCTCGATCAGCGGATCCCAGTCGCTCCCCCAGATGCACTTGACGACGTTCCAGCCGGCGCCGCGGAAGTTGGTCTCCAGCTCCTGGATGACCTTGCCGTTGCCGCGCACCGGGCCGTCGAGCCGCTGCAGGTTGCAGTTGATGACGAAAACCAGGTTATCGAGCTGCTCGCGGGAGGCCAGGGTGAGGGCGCCGAGGGTCTCGGGCTCGTCGGTCTCGCCGTCGCCGAGGAACGCCCAGATCTTGCGGTTCTGGGGGTCGCGCAGGCCGCGGTTGCGCAGGTAGCGGTTGAACTTGGCCTGGTAGATGGCCGAGATCGGCGCCAGGCCCATGGAGACCGTGGGGAACTCCCAGAAGTCGGGCATGAGCCAGGGGTGGGGGTAGGAGGAGAGGCCGCCGGCGCCCTTCTCGAGCTCGCGGCGGAAGGCCTCCATCTGCTCGAT
>JBKKAU010000233.1:0-2725 GCA_046714475.1 Thermoanaerobaculia bacterium | reverse complement strand
CAGCCCACAGCGCGCAGCGGGCGCGGCTCGCGGGAGTCTTACAACATTCCCCCCGACGCCGCCCAGCGACTGAGGGTGCTCTCCCGTTCCGAGGGGGTCACCCTGTTCATGACCCTGCTCGCCGGTCTCGATGCCGTGCTGCACCGCCACTCCGGGGAGACCGATATCGTGGTGGGATCGCCGGTCGCCGGCCGCCACCTGCCCGAGGTCGAAGGGCTGATCGGCTTCTTCGTCAACAACCTCACCCTGCGCGTCGACCTCTCCGGGGACCCGACCTTCCGCGAGCTGCTCGCCCGCGTGCGGGACGTGACGCTCGACGCTCAGGCCCACCAGGCGCTGCCTTTCGAGAAGCTGGTCGAGGAGCTGCGGCCGGAGCGTGACGCCAGCCGGCCGCCCATCTTCCAGGTCGTGCTGTCAATGCAGAACACACCCGACATGCGGGGCGATCTGCCGCAGGCCGCCGTCTCTTTCCTGGAGCTGGACGGCGCCACGGCGCAGTACGACCTGATGCTCTCGGTCCTGGAGGGGCAGAACATCGGGGGCTATCTCGAATACAGCACCGACCTGTTCGACGCGCCGGCCGCAACGCGGATCCTGGAGCACCTCCAGACGCTGCTCGCCGGGGCCGCCGCCGATCCCGACCGCCGCCTGTCCGAGCTGCCTCTCCTCGCCGAGCCGGAGCGCTGGCAGCTCCTCGGCGAGTGGAACGACACCGCCGAAGCGGTCGCTCCGGCCTGCTTCCACCAGGTCTGGGCGGAGCGGGCCGCGCTCTGGCCGGAGGCGGTGGCGGTCGCCTTCGGCGACGAGCGGCTGACGTACGGCGAGCTCGACCGGCGCGCCAACCGGCTGGCGCACCACCTGCGCGCGCTCGGGATCGGCCCCGAGGTCCCGGTCGGGCTCTCGGTCGAGAGGTCGGTCGAAATGGTGGTGGGGGTGCTGGGGATCTGGAAGGCGGGCGGCGCCTACGTGCCGCTCGACCCCGCGTACCCGGAAGAGCGGCTGGCGGTGATGCTGGAGGAGACCGCCCTCCTCGTGATCGTCACTCAGGAGCGGCTCCTGTCGCGGCTGCCGCGCTTCTTAGGCTTCACCGTCAGCCTCGACGGCGAGTGGGACACCTTCGCCGCCTATCCAGACGAGGCTCCGGACAGCGGCGTGCTCCCCGAGAGCCTGGCCTATATCATCTTCACCTCCGGCTCGACCGGCCGGCCCAAGGGGACGCTGCTGCCGCACGACGGGCTCCTGCACCTGGCGCGCGCCCACGAACGGATCTTCGAGACCGGCCCCGGCGAGAACCTGCTGCTCTTCGCGCCTCTCGCCTTCGACGCCTCGGTCTTCGACCTCGTGATGGCCCTGGCGCGGGGCAACACCCTGCACCTCGCGCCGCAGGATGAGATCCTTCCCGGCCCCTCGCTGCTGCGCCTCCTCGAAGAGCGGGAGATCTCTTCGCTGACCATCACGCCGTCAGCTCTGGCCGCGCTGCCGGAAGCACCGCTTCCCGCTCTGCACCGCCTGTGGGTGGCCGGCGAGGCCTGCACGCCCGAGCTGGTGGCGCGCTGGGCGGCGGGGCGGCGTTTCTTCAATGCCTATGGGCCGACCGAGGCGACGGTCTGGGTGACGGTCGAAGAGGTGACCGCGGATGGCGCCGCCCCGCTGATCCCGCCGATCGGCAGGCCGGTCGCCAACCGGCGGGTCCAGGTGCTCGACGAGCGGCTGCAGCCGGCGCCGGCCGGAGGGGTGGGGGAGCTGTACGCGGGCGGCGCGGGGCTCGCCCGCGGCTATCTCGGCCGGCCGGACCTGACGGCGGAGCGGTTCGTCCCCGACCCGTTCCAGCCCGACGCGCCGGGCGCGCGCCTCTACCGCACGGGCGACCTGGTGCGCCGGCTCCTGGACGGCCGGTTGGAGTTTGCCGGCCGCCGGGACGGTCAGGTCAAGGTCCGCGGCATCCGCGTCGAGTTGGGGGAGATCGAGGCGGCGCTCGGATCCCATCCCTGGGTGCGCGAGGCCGCGGTGGTAATCCACGGCGAGGGGGAGGACCGCCGCCTGGCGGCGTTCATCGTCGCGGACGGTCTGACCGTGTCGGCGGCGGACCTCCGTGTGGCCCTGCGGGAGCGGCTCCCCGAGGCCATGGTGCCGTCGTCCTTCACCGTACTGCCGGACCTGCCGCGGACGGCTAACGACAAACTGGACCGCCGGGTGCTCGCCGACCTCGCGGCGCGCGGCACGGCCTCCGGGATGGCTGGCGGCGAGATCGCCGCCCCCCGGACACCGGCCGAGGAGCTGGCGGTGAGGGTGCTCGCCGAGGTGCTCGGCGTCGAACGGGTGGGGCTGCGCGACAGCTTCTTCGACCTCGGCGGCCACTCGCTGCTCGCCACCCAGATCCTGTCGCGGGTGCGCGAGGCCTTCGGCGTCGAGGTGTCGCTCACCGACTTCTTTGCCGTGCCCACGGCCGAGGGTCTGGCCGCCTGCTGCGAGGTGGCCCTTCGTGCAGGCGATGGCGCAGTCCCCGAAGCGCCGCCGCTCCGGCCCGCTCCTCCCGGCGCCGCCCGGCCGCTCTCTTTCGCGCAGCAGCGTCTCTGGTTTCTGAACCAGCTTGAGCCGGAGAGCGCCGCCTACAACATCCCCGGCGGGCTCCGTCTCTCCGGCGAGCTGAACGTTCCGGCGCTCGCCGGCAGTCTCGGCGAGGTCATCCGCCGGCACGAGGTGCTGCGCACCGTCTTTCCCGCCG
>JBKKAU010000232.1:0-6860 GCA_046714475.1 Thermoanaerobaculia bacterium | reverse complement strand
TTCGACCTCGCCGCCGGGCCGGTCCTGCGCACCGCCCTGCTGCGCCTCGGCGAGCGCGAGCACGCCCTGCTGCTGACCCTCCACCACATCGCCTTCGACGGCTGGTCGTGGGGGGTGCTCTACGGCGAGCTCGGCGCGCTGTACGAGGCGTTCCGCGCCGGCCGGCCCTCGCCGCTGTCGCCGCTGACAACGCTGCCGGCGCTGCCGGTCCAGTACGCCGACTATGCCGTCTGGCAGCGGCGGTGGATCGCCGGCGGGATTGAAGAGGAGCAGCTCGCCTACTGGCGCCGCCGCCTCGCCGGTCTGCAGCCGCTGGCGCTGCCCACCGACCGGCCGCAGCCGCAGGCGCCCGACTTCCGCAGCGCCGCCCACCCGGTGTCGTTCCCCGGCGAGCTGATCGACGGCATGGCCGCCCTGGCGCGGCGGCACGGCTGCACCCTGTTCATGGGGCTGCTCGCCGTCTTCCAGGCGCTGCTCCACGCCTGGACCGGCCAGGAGGACGTCGCGGTGGGCTCGCCGGTCGCGGGCCGTACCCGGCCCGAGGTGGAGCCCCTGATCGGCTTCTTCATCAACACCCTGGTACTGCGCGGCGACCTCTCGGGCGATCCCGAGGTGGGGGAGCTGCTGGCGCGGGTCCGCGAGGGCACGATCGGAGCGCACAGCCACCAGGACGTGCCGTTCGACCGCGTGGTCTCGGCGCTGCGCGCCGATGGCGGCGGCGAGCCACTCTACCGCGTCTGGTTCGTGCTCCAGAACACGCCGATGCCCGCCCTGGAGCTGCCCGGGCTCACCGCCGTTCCCCGCTGGCTCGACAGCGGCGCCGCCCCGCACGACCTCAACCTGACTCTGTGGCCGGGCGACGGCGGTCTGGTCGGGTACGTCGAGTACCGGACCGAGTTGTTCGACGCGCCGACCATTGCCCGGCTGGCCGACCGTTTCACCCTGCTCCTGCGCGCCGTGCTCGACCAGTCTGACCAGCCCGACCAGCGGCTCTCGGAGCTGACCGGGAGCGTGGAACGGGCGGAGGAGGAGCGGCGGACCGCGAAGAAGGCCGAGCTCAAGGCCGCCGGCCTCGACCGGCTCCAGGGGCTCCGCCGCAAATCCGGGGCGCCCGCGCCCGAAGGAGGACCGCGATGACTTCGAATCCCCCCGTCAAGCCCGCCCTCAGACCGCCCGGGGCCGCAAGGCGCCGCGCCGTCGATGCCGCCGGCGAGTCGCTGGTGCGCAACGCGCCGCTGGTGCCGGGACGCACCCTGCCCCTCCTGGTCGAGCCGGCCCTCGACGGCGTCCGCCTGCTCGACTGGGTCGACGGCCAGCGCGGCTGGCTCGACCGCGCCCTGCTCGACCATGGCGGCGTGCTGCTGCGCGGCTTCGGGCTCTCCTCGCTCGAAGAGTTCCAGGAGGTGGTGCGCCGGACGAGCGGCGAGCTGATGACCTACACCTTCCGTTCGACGCCGCGCACCGCGGTCGCCGGCCGGGTCTACACCTCGACCGAGTACCCGGCGCACCAGCCGATCCCGCTGCACAACGAGATGTCCTACACCCGCCGCTGGCCGCTGCGGATCGGCTTCTTCGCCCAGCAGCCGGCCGCCCGCGGCGGCGCCACGCCGATCGCCGACAGCCGCCGGGTCTACCAGCGCATAGCGCCGGAGGTGCGCGAGCGCTTCGCCGCGCAGGGCGTCCTCTATGTCCGAAACTATGGCAGGGGGGGCGGCGGGCTCGACGTGCCCTGGCAGGAGGTCTTCCAGACCGAGGATCCAGCCGAGGTCGAGGCGTTCTGCCGCGAAGCCGGCATCGAGCTGGAGTGGCGGGGCGGCGACCGGCTGCGGACGCGCCAGGTCTGCCAGGCGGTGACGCGCCACCCCGAGACCGGCGAGACGGTCTGGTTCAACCAGGCTCACCTGTTCCACGTCTCCAGCCTGGAGCCGGAGGTGCGCCGCTCGCTGCTGTCGCGGCTGGCTCCCGAGGAGCTGCCGCGCAACGCCTTCTACGGCGACGGCTCGCCGATCGGCGACGGGGAGCTGGAGGAGGTGCGCCGCGCCTGGCGCGACGAGGCGGTCGACGTCGCCTGGCAGGCCGGCGACCTGCTGCTGCTCGACAACGTGCTGGCCGCCCACGGCCGCGCCCCCTATGAAGGGCCGCGCCGCGTGCTGGTGGCCATGGCCCGCCCCTCGGACGGCGGCGCGGAGGAGCTGCGCGGTTGACCGGCTTCCGGCTCTCTCCGCAGCAGCGGCGGCTCTGGCGGCTGCGCCAGCTCCGCGGCGACGGCGTCCTCGCCGCGCGCCTCCTCGCCGTCTGGGAGGGGGAGCTCGACGTCGAGACGCTGCGTCAGGCCGCGGAGCACGCCGTGCGGCGCCACGAGGTCCTGCGCACCACCTTCTCCTGCCCGCCGGGGGTGAGCGTGCCGCTGCAGCACGTCGGCGACGCCGCGCCCGCCTGGGAGGAAGTGGACCTGAGCGGCTTCCCGAAGCCGGAGCAACGTGCCCGGCTCGCGGAACCCCCGGTACCTCCGGACCTCGAAACCGGTCCCGTCGTCCGCCTCCTCCTCGCCCGGCTCGCCCCGGGGCGGCACGCCCTGCGGATCGACCTGCCGGCGCTGTGCGCCGACGCGGCCTCGCTGGAGAACCTGCTCGCCGAGATCAGCCATGCCTATGCCGACTCGCCGCCGGACGGCGACGTCTTCCAGTACGCCGACCTCGCCGAGTGGCAGGCCGGGTTCCTGGAGGGCGAGGAGACCGGGAGCGGGCGCGACGTCTGGCGCCAGCGCGGCCTCGCTGACCTGCCGCCCCTGCGGCTGCCGTTCGCCCGGCGCGAGCCGGCGCCGTTCCTGCCCGGATGGCTGCCCGTGCGGTCCGACCCGCTCCCTCCCGCCGTGCTGCTCGCCGCCTGGCAGTGCCTGCTCCGGCGCTTCACCGGCCAGGCGGAGGTGACGCTGGGCGCCGGCATGGCAAGTCGCGGCTACGACGGGCTGGCCGAGGCGATCGGTCCCCTGGCTCGCTACGTGCCGCTCACCGCCCGGATCGAAGGCGGCGAGCCGTTCCGCGCGGTGGCCGACCGCGCCGCCCAGGCCCTCTCCGAGGCCGGCGAGTGGCAGGAGTTCTTCGACTGGGAAGCCCTCCTCGGTCCCCCTGGAGAGACCGGTCCGCCGGTCCTCGCCGCCGGTTTCGACGTCCGCGAGAGGCCGGCGACGCCAGGCTTCGTGATCCAGAGCGTCGAGACCTCTCCCGAGCCCTTCACCGTCCGCCTGACCGGCGACGGCAGCCGTCTCCAACTGGTCTACGACCGGAGCGCCGTCTCCGAGGACGACGCGCGCGCCCTGTCCCACTCCCTGGCGGCCCTGCTCGCGGCGGCCGCCGCCGATCCCGAACGTCCCGTGGATGCGCTCCCCCTGCTCGACGAGGCGGAGCGCGCCCGGGTCGTGGCCGCGGCCGGCGGTCCCGCCCCGGAGCAGGCCCCCGGCTGCATCCACCGCCGGATCGAGGAGCAGGCGCGGCTCCACCCCGGCCGGCCGGCGGTCGTGTTCGAAGACCGTACGCTGACCTACGGCCAGCTCGACGGCCGCGCCTCGCGCCTCGCCGCGCGGCTGCGCCGGCAGGGGGCCGGCCCCGATGCGGTCGTGGCCCTGCGGCTGGAGCGCGGCATCGAGATGGTCGTCGCGATCCTCGGCGTGCTGAAGGCGGGCGCCGCCTACCTCCCCGTCGATCCGGGCCTGCCCGCCGAGCGCCAGGATCTGTTGGTGCGCGACTCCGGGGCGGTGGCGGTGGTCGTGGACCTCGACGAAACGGACCCGGATGACGTTGCGCCGGGGCCGGAGCCCGCGCCTGAAAACCTCGCCTACGTGCTCTATACGTCGGGCTCCACAGGCCGGCCCAAGGGGGTCATGGTCGAGCACCGCCAGCTCTGGAGCTACGTGCACGCGGTCTCGGCGGTCCTGGACCTGCCGCCGGGCTCCTCCTACGCCACCGTCTCCACCTTCGCCGCCGACCTTGGCAACACGGCCGTCTTCCCGGCGCTCGCCACCGGCGGCACGCTGCACGTGCTGTCGCAGGAGCGTGCCGCCGACGCCAGCGCCATGGCCGACTACTTCGAGCGCCACGCGATCGACTGTCTGAAGATCGTCCCCAGCCACCTGGAGGCGCTCCAGGCCTCTGCCCGCGGCGGCCGGCTGCTGCCCCGCCGCCGCCTCGTGGTGGGCGGCGAGGCCTGCCGCTGGGAGTGGGTCGAAGCCGTCCACGCCGCCGCCCCGGGCTGCCGCGTCCTCAACCACTACGGACCGACGGAGACGACGGTCGGCGTCGCCACCTGCGATCTCAGCGGGGTCTGGGAGCACCGCTCCAACACCTCCCGGCCGCCGCTCGGCCGGCCGCTCGCCGGCTGCCGCCTCCACCTCCTCGACGCCCGCCTCGAGCCGGTGCCCGACTGGATGCCCGGCGAGATCCATGTCGGCGGCGCCCAGGTCGCCCGCGGCTACCTCGGCCGGCCGGAGGCGACCGCCGAGCGCTTCCTCCCCGACCCGTTCGGCCCATCCGGCGACCGGCTCTACCGCACCGGCGACCTGGCGCGGCGGCTGCCGGATGGCAACCTGGAGTTCCTCGGCCGGGCCGACGACCAGGTCAAAGTGCGTGGCTTCCGCGTCGAGCCCGGCGAGGTGGCGGCTGTCCTGGAGACCCACCCCGGAGTGCGCCGCGCAGAGGTGCTCGCCCGGACCCCCTCCGACGGCGACGCCGGGCACTCTCGCCTGGTGGCTTACACGGTGGGAGCGGTCCCCGCCGACGAGCTGCGCGCCTTCCTCGCCGGCCACCTGCCCGATTTCATGGTCCCTGCCGCCTTCGTGCCGCTGGACGCCCTGCCGCTCACCGCCAACGGCAAGGTGGACCGTCGCCGTCTGCCCGAGCCCGACTGGAACCGGCTGGAACCGAAGACCTACGAGGCGCCGCGCGATGCCATCGAGGAGGCGCTCGCCGAGGTCTGGGCCGCGGTGCTCGGCAAGGAGCGCCCGGGGATCGACGACGACTTCTTCGCGCTGGGCGGCGACTCCATCCTGAGCATCGTGATGGGCGCCAAGGCGGAGGAGCGCGGGCTCGCCTTCCCGGTCCAGCAGCTCTTCGAGACGCCCACGATCCGCCGTCTCGCCGAAGCGTTGCGCTCCCGGACCTCCCTCCCGGCGGCCCGGTCGAGCGTCGGCCCCTTCGAGCTGATCGCCGCCGAAGACCGCGCGCGGCTCCCTCCCGACGTCGAGGACGCCTATCCTCTGGCGCAGCTCCAGGCCGGCATGCTGTTCCATAGCCAGCTCAACCCCGAGTCGGCGGTCTACCACGACCTGCACAGCTTCCACCTTCGCGCTCCGTTCGATCCCGGCGCCATGACCGAGGCGCTGCGGCGGGCCACGGCCCGCCATCCGGTGCTGCGCACGGCCTTCGACCTGACCGGGGCGGGCGAGCCGCTGCAGCTCGTCTTCCGGCAGGTGGAACCGCCGCTCGCCGTGGAGGACTTGCGCGGCCTGCCCGAAGGGGAACGGCGGCAGCGCATCGAGCAATGGCTCGCCTCGGAGCGCGGCCGGCCGTTCGACGCCGCGGCGCCGCCACTGGTCCGCTTCGCCATCCACCGGCGGACCGGCGAGACCTTCCAGTTCACGATCAGCTTCCACCACGCCGTGCTCGACGGCTGGAGCCGCGCCTCTCTGTTGACCGAGCTGTTCCGCCTCTACCTGGCGCTCGCGGCCGGCGAAGACCCGGGCGTGCCGCCGCCGCTCGCCGTCGGTTACCGCGACTTCGTGGCGCTGGAACGCGAGACCCTGCGCTCCGAGACGGCGCTCGACTACTGGCGGCGGAGCCTGGCGGACGCGACGGCGACCCCGCTGCCGCGCTGGCCCTCTCCATCCGCTCCGCAGCCCCAGGGCATCAACTCGCACCTCGTGGCCTTTCCGCCCGAGGTCTCCGACGGCCTGCACGCGGTGGCCCGCGAGGCCGGCGTGCCGGTCAAGAGCGTGCTGCTCGCCGGCCATCTCGCCGTGGTCTCGCGTCTCGCCGGACGCGACGACGTGATCAGCGGCGTCGTCTCCCACGGCCGGCCGGAGCAGGCCGACGGCGAGCGGGTGCTCGGGCTCTTCCTCAACAACCTCCCCTTCCACGCCCGGCTCGCGGGCGGCTCCTGGCGCGAGCTGGTCCGGCGGGTGTTCGAACAGGAGCGGGAGATGCTCCCCTTCCGCCGCCAGCCGCTCGCCGGGCTGCAGCGCGAGACCGGGCCGCTGTTCGAGGCGGCCTTCAACTTCCTGCACTACCACGTCTACCACGGCCTTGCCGGCCTCTCCGGCGTCGAGGTCCTGGAGCAGTGGAACTACGAGGAGACCAACTTCCCGCTGGTCGCCCACTTCTACCTGGTCCCGGCAACCGGCCGGATCGAGCTGCTGCTCAACCTGCGCCGGCCCGACATCGGAGCCGCCCAGGGCGAGGCGATCGCCGGCCTCTACCGGCGGGCGCTCGCCGCCCTCGCGGCCGATCCCGCGGGACGCCACCACGACGCCGTCCTGCTCTCCGCCGCCGAGCGCCACCAGCTCCTCGTCGAGTGGAACGACACGCGGGCCCCCTTCCCGGAGACGACTCTGCTCCACCAGTTCTTCGAGGCGGCGGCGGAGCGGACGCCGCGGGCGGTCGCGGCGGTCTGCGACGGCCGCGAGCTGACCTACGCCGGGCTCGAGGAGCGGAGCAACCGTCTGGCCCGCCTGCTGCGCGATGTGGGAGTCGGGCGCGGCATGCCGGTCGGCGTCTGGGTCGAGCGGTCGTTCGACATGCTCACCGCCGTCCTGGGGGTCCTCAAGGCCGGCGGCCACTACGTCGCCCTGGACGACGCCTGGCCGGCCG
>JBKKAU010000231.1:0-6151 GCA_046714475.1 Thermoanaerobaculia bacterium | reverse complement strand
GCTCCGGCCGCCGGCGGCGCCCCCGGATCGAAGGCGCAGGGCACCGCCGCGAGCCGCTGGAGGGCGAAGAAGACGCGGATAAAGTCCAGCCCCGCCGGCAGGAGCAGCGCCACGCGGTCGCCGCGGCCCACCCCCAGACGAGCCAGGCCGCCGGCCAGCCTCTCGGCGTCGGTATGGAGCCCGCCATAGCTCAGACGCTCGCCGGCCTCGGCGAAAGCCAGGGCGTCCGGAGCACAGGACGCCTGATGGGCAAGCGCCGCGTCCAGCGTGCCGATCATAGAGTTGGCGTCACGCCCAGCCGCAGCTGGCGGTGCCGGTCGACCCAGTAGCCCCAGGCGACGATCAGCCACATCGCCATCGCCCCCCAGACCACGGCCCCTTCGCTCGGCGGCGGCGGTCCGAAGAGGTTCGCCACGTAGACGACGAGCAGGAAGGTGATAAGGGCGGAGAAAGCGACGGTCCCTGTCCGATTCCTCGGTGCGGTGGTCCGCAGATAGAGCGCGACGCCGATCCCGAAGAGCAGCAGCTCCACGATCAGCGTCCCCGGCAGCGAGCTCCAGAGTCCCAGGCCGACCTTCTGCGGGCTGGCGAAAGTCACCGGCATGTCCGGACGGTGCGTGGCGTAGTCGAGCACCCAGTGGCTGACCACCACCGCCGCCACGACCATGGGCGCCGTCCACAGGCTGCGCCGCAGCAGCTTGTAGACGAGGCCGAACGCCGCCCCCCACAAGACCAGCGCCAGCAAACTGTGGGAGTAAGGATAGTGGATGAAGTCGAGCGGCGTGACCACAGTGGCGCCAGGATCGACCTTGAACTTCTCAATTCCCGCGAGGACGAGGACCGGCCAGACGAGGTCCGCGAGCTGGCACGCCAGGAAAAGTGTGCCCAGGGATACCGCCGGAGCCGCCCTCTTGGCTCCGAACGCTACGGCGAAGTGACCGATGAACATCGCTCTCCTCCCTTCAATCGAGATACCCGAGAGCCCGGAGGTTCGCCTCCAGCTCAGGATCGAGCGGCGGCGCCGAGGCCTTGGCCACCGGTCGGGGGTTGAACGCCATGAGGTCCCGCAGCAGCACGCGCGTCTCCCGCGTCCGGTCACGCGAGATGTCCCGGCGCTGCGCAGGGTCGCGCGACACGTCATAGAGCTCTACCCGGGCGAGGCGGATCCCGCGCACCTGGAAGGCGTGGCAGCGGAAGTCCCCCCACTCGCCCCCCTCCGACGCCGCGACCGTGCAGCCGTCGGCCTCCAGGACGAGGCGCCCGGGATCGGGCGGAGTGACCCGGACCGGCTTCCAGTCGGTCGTCAGGCCCACCTCGGCCAGCGCCTTGCTCCCCTGCCGGACGACCAGCCGGCGGGGCTCCTGGAACGAGCGGGCTTCGAACGACACCTCGCCGCCGGAGGTGTCGAGGGCGGCGCGGCGGGTGACCCACTCGTTGGCGGCGGGGGCGAAAAGCAGCAGGCTCTCCAACTCCCGCTGCTCGCCGCGGTAGACCGCCCGCCCGTCGCTGTTCTCGGCCCAAGCCGTACCGCGGACCGGCGGCGCCGGATGTCCGAGGAGCCGCGAAAGGCTGACACCGCTGGGCCGGCCGGAGGGCTGGAGCCGCGAAAGCTCATAGAGCGTCGGCGCCAGGTCGACGAGCTGCACCACCCCGCCGTGCCGGACTGCGGAGCGCTGGTCCGGATGGATCACCAGCAGCGGGACGCGCATGACCTCGCGGTAGAGCTGCGTATGGTTGAGAAGGCCGTGGTCCTGGAATTCCTCCCCGTGGTCGGAGGTCACGATCACCGTGACGTCGTCGGCGAGCCCGAGCCGTTCGAGGTCCGCGAAGAACCGGTGCAGCACCTCGTCGGTCTGCCGGATCCCGGCATCGTAGAGCGCTGTGAGCCAGTCGATGACAGGCCCTGGCAGTTGGCCGCCTGTAGCATTGTGCCGCGTAAGCCCCGGTCCCGTGGGAGGGATCGCTCCCGGCGGCGGCTCCCCGGACCAGAACGGCTCCCGGTATGGCTCCGGCGCGTCGTACGGGGCGTGAACGGCGTACGTGTGAAGGAAGAGCAGGAACCGGTCTTCCGGTTTGAGGCTTTCGAGGAAACGGACGCCGCGGCGGAAGGTCTGCTCCAGCGGCCGGTTGCGGTTGCGGTCGCGGGCGGCGAACTCGTCGAAGCCGCGGCGAAACCCGAAGCGGCCGTTCATGAACCCGCCTTCGGTGAACCCGGCCGTGCGGAAGCCGTTCCTCTGGAACACCTCCGGGAACATCTCCACCTCGGGAGCCAGCACCGAATTCGGCGGAAACACCCCGTGCTCGCGCGGCTGGAGCCCGGTGAACATCGACATGTGGGAGACCAGCGTGCTGGGGAACTGCGCGTACGCCTCCTCGAACAGAGTCGCCCGCTTTGCCAGGGAGTCGAGGAACGGGCTGGTCGGCCGGTCGTAGCCGTAGCAGCCCAGGTGGTCGGCCCGCAGCGTGTCGATCGAGATGAGGATGTAGCCGCGGGTGGCCCGCGGTACGGGGACCTCCTCGTGCCATTCAAAGGTCACCCTGTCGCAGCCAGAGAGGAGGACCGACAGCACCAGGCAAACTGCCGCCCGAACTTTCACCCCGCCGACCTGTTTCTTCTGATCCGCTTCAATTCATCCGCTTCAGAAAGAGTAGCCTGGTAGAGATCCCAGCGGAGCTGCAAGTTCATCCAGAAATCCGCTGATGTACCCAGAAACTTCGCAAGACGGAGGGCTGTGCTCGGCGTCATCCCCCGCCGCCTATTGACTAGCTCATTTACCCTCTGGTAAGGGACGTGAATTCCTTCAGCCAGATCCCTTTGCGACAAGGCCATCGGCTTGAGGAACTCTTCGAGGAGCATTTCTCCTGGGTGCGTCGGTTCACGATGCGTTGGTAGCATGGCTACCATGCTACATCAAGCCTCGCCGGCGAACCTCTTCTCCTTTTCCGTCTTCATGAGACGACGACCTCCCGAGCCTCCGCGTCCTCCTCCATGAAACGGAGCAACGCATCGCCTTCCCGTTCGAGATCCGCCAGCGTCTTCTTGAGCAGCTTGCCGAAGGGCTCGAGGACCAGGACCGCGGCCTTCTTCTTCCGCTCCACCTTCCAGGTGCCGGCGACGAAGCCGTCGACCAGGAAGGTCGCGCGTACCTGGAGGTTCTTGAGCGTGACCCTGGGGCGGTGCTCGTCGGCGATTACGCGAGTGCGGTCGTCGTGCGACAACACCAGGTTGTCGAACTCCGGCAGGAACCGGACCGGCGCCGGCGTGTCCTCCGGCGGGCGCGGTGCCTCGGGGAGGTCGAACAGCTCGCGTTTGCGGGCGTCGCGGAAGGTCGCCAGGGTGGGGCGAAGCTCCTCGAACACCTCGCGCAGACCTGACAGGCCGGACCACGCCTGCGCGTCTCCGGGCGTGGCGGGACCGAACGCGGCGAGGTAGCGCCGGACCAGCGCGTGCGCCGGGGCGGGCTCGGTCGAGACCTCCGTTTCGAGCCATGTGTCGGCGACGGCGAAATCCGCGGCGGCGGGGAAACCCCACGGCGTATCCGTCGGGACCTGCACAAGAGGAAGGTGCATGCGGATGGCATAGGCCATGGCGCGTTCGTCACCGTCCGGGTGCTCCGCCTTCAAATGGTCCCGCAGGGCGTCGAAGGTCGCCGGCGCGCCGCCGAAGAAGGCACACGCTTCGGTTTCGAGGACGGCAAGGTCCAGGATAGTCGCCCGTTCGCGCAGGATCGACTGCATGCCGCGGGAGAGCATCGGCTGCAAGGGACCCCGTAGCGCCAGATAGTCGGCGGCGGTCATCAGATGCAGCGTGGCGCGCATCGCCGTCGCGCGGACAACCTGGCGCCGCTGGAGCGCCTCGAGGAGGTTGTCGCGGCGAAAACCTGCCAGCCGCGTCCACAGCCCCACGAAAGGCGGCCGGGCCAGCTGCGCCTGCATGCCGGCGAGCCGCTCGACCGCCGCGAGCGCCGTGGTCTCTTCCCGCGAGAGCAGCATCTGACGCGCCAGCAAGGCACGGTTGAGCTGGCGGGTCGTGAGCGTCGCGGTCACTTCCGCCGCCGGTGTACGGCGTTCAGGATCGTCTTCCAGCCCTGGGATTCCGGTATTCGCAGCTCCCAGAGGAACTCGTCCGGTCCGTTGTAGCGGACGATCGACCAGGTATTGGTGCCCTTGACCTCGTATCCCTTTTCATTGGCGTCGGTGATCTCCATCTCGTCGACGCCGCCGGCGGGCTTGAAATTCATCTGGACGATCCTCCCGCGCTTCGGGTCGAAGAACAGGAGCCCTTCATAAAGGAGCTTGCGCTCCTTGCCGGTGAGGTCGTGGGTCTCGAAATGCAGGACGCGTTTCGTCGGCCCCCAGAAGTACCGTACCTCGACGTGCAGGGGCGAGCCGTCGGGCCACTTCCCCTCGCCGATCCAGGTACCGCCGGCCAGGGCGGCTACAGGGGTCAGGGGATCGGGAGCCTGGGCGCGGACGGGACCTGCAAGGCCGAAGAATGCCGCGATGATTGAAACGAGCAGGGCTGAGGCGAGGTGACTTTGGTATCCGCGCACTGATTCTTCTCCTGGCATCAATCTGACTTTGGAGGCCGCCCAACACATACCGGACGATCTTGGCGAAAAGGATGTCGGGGCTGATCGGTTTGCCAGTGAAAGAAGTGGCTTGCGCATATTCAGCCGTGATCCAACGTCCGTCACTCCTCGCGCGCGGCGATCTCCTTGGCACGCTCCCATCTCCGGATCTGATGAGGAGCATGCTCATGGAGGTAGCGATCGACTATATCGATCTCGATCCTGCCGCGTTTCAGAAGCTCCACGACGTCGGCGATGTCCTTCTGGCGGCCAGCTTTCAGCTTCATGTACACCAGAAGAGGTAACGGAACGACCGGCACTTCATGGGTAACCGGCGGATTCTCCACGGCCGCTCTCGTCTGATCCCGCTCTTCCTGAGTGTCGTCCAGCGAGACGAAGTCAACGCGTACACTACCGACCGCAATGAGAGGCAGCCTCAGAGTGACGAGCCCCCCGGCGTGCTTTTCAAAAGCCTCGTCGCCTACCAGGAAATCGACGTCATCGGTTGTGCGGGGGTAGCCGTGAGCCCCGACGGCAAGCCCTCCCGCAAGAGCGTGCGGAATTCCCACCTCGCGAAGCTTGCGGGAAGCGGTCTCGGCCGCCTGCAAGATCTCGGGCGCGACCACTCCTTGCAGCAGGCTTAGATCAGGAAGAGTTTCGTCCTCGGCTCTCATATAGAAAAACCAAACCTGATATATTCAGAAACGGCCCGAGATCTGGCCGTTTTCGATCTTGAAGTTCTCGACGGAGAGCGTGCCGCTCGACGAGAAGTTCTTCTACTCCTTGGTGATCTGAACCAGCTCGACGTCGAAGACCAGCATGCCCTGCGGCTTGCCGGCCTGGCCGCGGTAGGCGAGGTTCTTGGGGATCCAGAAACGCCGGGACTCCCCTTCCACCATGAGCCTCAACCCCTCGGTCCAGCCGGGGATGACCTCCTGGACCTTCAAGAGCACCGGCTTGCCGCGCTTGTACGAGGAGTCGAACATCTTGCCGTCCGTGGTCCAGCCGGTGTAATGCACCAGGACGTTGCTGAAGGCCCCCGGGTTGCGGGTGCCCGTGCCCGGCTTCAGGATCTTCCAGACCAGACCCGACTTGGAGCGCTCGGCGTCGGCCGGTGGCGCGGCGATGTCCGGAGGCGTCGGCGGCACGCGCAGGATGTCGACCAGCTCGATGTCGTAGACCAGGGTGCCCTTGGCGCCCTTTCCCGACGAAAGGTTCTCGGGCACCCAGAGCCGCCGCTTCTCGCCTTCGACCATCAGCGCGAGCCCCTCTTTCCAGCCCGGGCTGGAGTTGTCGAAGGGCAGCACGACCGACCGGCCGCGCGCCACCGAAGAGTCGACCATCTTGCCGTCCGCGGACCAGCTCGTGTAGTGGACATCGACCACGTCGCCCGAGACCGGGCGCTCGGTCCCGGTGCCGGGCGTGATCACCTTGTGAGCGAGGCCGCTCGCCGTGGTCTGCGCGTCGGCCGGCGGCGCCGCCACCTCCGGGGGGGCGGGGGTCGGCGCCCGCGCGGCGGCCGGGGGCTTAGTCTGGGCGTGGGCCAGGGCGAGAAGGGTCGGGGGCCGGAGAACGGCCGG
>JBKKAU010000230.1:0-15286 GCA_046714475.1 Thermoanaerobaculia bacterium | reverse complement strand
ACTCGTACTTCCTCAGCCGGTCCTCCGAGATGCCGGAGCGCATCGACAGCGTCCGCTGACTCCAGGCCCGCGCCTCCCGGAGCCGCCGGATCCGCGCTCCGAGCTCCGCCGAAAACGACATGTCTTTCCGCTTCCTGCTTCGACTTCTGGTTGTGGTGAGGTCTCGCATGGGGAGGCATGCTGCCTAATCCTTTGCCACTTTGTCAAACAATCCCGGTTTTTTTGGCAGCGCTCCACCCGCCATGCTCGAATCGGTCGCGGGAGGACGTCACCGCCCGCGCCGCTTTCCGCAACCCGGGTGCCTTCCGGAAAGGCGGAGAGTTACTCCACTTTCGTCGCGGATATCGGACACTACGGTCCTGACGACTCCCGGTCGTCCGCCGCGGACGACAGCGCCAATCCCGGCGCCGACCGGACCGCGGCCTGGAGGATTTCCATGTCCCGAACGCTTGCCCATCGTCTCGCCATCCTCACCCTCGCCGCCACCCTCCTCGCCGCCGCTCCGGCCTCGGCAAGCCCGGCCTTCGGAGAGTGGAGGGGGGACGGATTTGCGGAGTGGCTACAGGAGTCTTGGAGTTGGTTGGCTGGGTGGTGGGGAGGGGGGCATACCAAGCATCGCTGTGGGATTGACCCTAACGGGGTACCGTGCGTGCCGGCACCTACGACGACGGATCACGGGTGCGAGATCGATCCTAATGGCGGAGCTTGCGTGCCGGTGCCTACGGTCAAGCACCGCTGTGACATCGACCCTAACGGCTCGTGTGTGCCGGCACCCAGGGCCACAGCCAAAGCGGGTTGCGAGATCGATCCCAACGGCAGGCCGTGCGTGCCGAAGCCCTGAGCCCTCACCCCCTGGCCCCCTCTCCCGCCACGCCTCGCCCCCTCCCCGGGAGAGGGGGAATCGTGCTCCAGGACGGTTCCGTCCTTCGGTGTGAGATACTGGAAGTGCGAAATCTGTGGAACGGTGAGACCATGGCCCGAACCAAGCCAGACGTCCTTGAGCCTGTGACTCTCCGGGGATTGCTGCGCCTCGAGCGCGAGCGGCGGATAGCCCAGCCCCTGCTGGCCGCTCTGGACCGAGGTGAGCGTTCCTGGGCGGACTTTTCCCATTCGGAGCGGCGGTTGCTTGCCGGCGCACCGATGATCGACCACATCCTCCAGGAAAGCTTCGCACTAAGGTATCGCGATCCCCAGGAGATGGTCCTGCTCGCTGACCGGGCGCGGCAGCTCGCCGAAGGACTGCCCACCCGCCGCTACGGGGCGCGGGTCCTGGCGGATCTGCGCGCCCGCGCCTGGTCTGAGCTCGGCAACGCATGGCGCGTGGCCGACCAGTTGCCCAAAGCCCAGGAGGCCATGGCCGCTGCCGCCCGATGGGCGCGGAAGGGGACCCTTGATCTTCAGCTGGCCGCGCGGCTGGCGGATCTCGCGGCGTCCCTTGCCGCTGACCTGGGGCGCTTCGCCGAGGCTCTGGAGCTCCTGGATGACGTCTGCTCGATCTACCACCGACTAGGGGACCGGCATATGGTGGGCCGGGCCTTGATCAGCCAAGCAAATATCTGCAGCCGGAACGCGGAACCCGAGATGGCGATCGAGCGACTCACCGAGGGGTTGTGGCGTATCGACCCGTTGCGGGATCTACGGCTTGAGCAGAACGCTCTCCAAAGCCGGGCCGTGATGTTCACCAATGCCGGGATGTATGAGGCGGCCCGAGCGTGCCTGTGCGATCCGCGGTTGCGGCGTCCCCGCGAACGACTGAACAAGCTCCGCCGATTCTGGCTCGAAGGGAAGATCTCAGCCGGGCTTGGAGAGTACGGTCGCGCGGAGGCCTCGTTCAACGTCGCGCGCCAGGGATTTCGCCGGGATGAGAAGTACTTCGATGCTGCCCTGGTGTCGCTGGATCTCGCCCTGATGCTCCTGAAACAGGGGCGGCGTCGGGAGTTGAACTGGCTGGTGGACCAGATGATCTCGACCTTCCGCTCGCTGGGGATCGCGCGGGAGGCGATCGCGTCGCTGCTTCTGCTGCAACGGAACTGTAAGGCCTCGACCGTGTCGCTGGAGGTGATGGCGGCGCAGGTGGAGATGGTCGCCGCAGTCGTTGCGGAGCTGCAGCGGTTCGGCTCGCGTCAGGGTTAGCTTTTCTTGGGCCGCTTTCTGCCAGCCCCTTTCTGCTCCACCCGTTTCATAACCTCGCTGACGATGGCCTCCATCTCCTCGGGAGCGAGGGCGCGCCGCGGCGGCGGTGGGTCGCCAGCGCCGAACATTTGAGCCCGCGCAATGACCTGCTCGGCCGGGACATCCTCCATTCCCTTGCTGTAAGCCAACGCGAAAAAGTCGGGCACGGCCATCCCCACCGCCTGCAGGATGGCGAGGACGTGCCGCATCTTGAGGTCCATCTTGTCGCCGAAGAGACGGTTGAGGGTGCCGTGGGCAAAGCCGGCCTGCCGCTCGATGGTGCGGTTGGGCACTTTGTTCACCCGCGCCAGCCGCTCCAGCAACTGGACGATCCGCCGCAACTCGGGCTCGATCATGGCAACAAAGTGTAGCGCACCGGGACCTTCGGGAGCCGCGCCCGAACCTTCCGGAGCGACGCCGGAGGCTCGCCGGACCGTTTCGCTCTGAAGCGAGACCTCCCCGCAAGCGAGCGGCACGGTCCCGCCGGTCGGAAAATTCGTGCCGCCTGCTAGCGGCACGGTTTCGCTCGTCGGCGGACCGGCTCCGCCATGAGGAGGGACGCTCCCGCCGGCTGGAGAGCCCGCCCCGCCAGCCAGCGGCACGGCGCCACTCCTTCGCGGGCCGGAGCCGCCGGGAAGAGGATCGCGCTCGCCAGCCGGAGCGCCCGCGCCGCTTTCCAGAGGGACGGTGCCGCTCCTCAGCGGTACAGCCTCTCTTCTTTCCGGAGCAGCAACTCCAGTCAGCGCAACAATCTTTCCAAAACGGAAGACGATTCCGCTCTCCCACTCGTATACAGAGATGAGCAACTAACCGGCGCCATGAGCGCCAGGAGGAACAACCGATGCCTATCCCACCGTACCCGGTCATCATGACGGACTGGGAGTCCGTGCTGACTGCCCTGGAAGAAGCCATCCCGACGCGGCCCCACCTCGAACCTCTACGGGCGGGCGTGCAGGAACGGCTGGAGAAGGCCCGGAAGATCAAGGCGAAGCAGGAGTCGGCGCAGGCGGCCCGGCAGCGTGCCACCCAGCCCCCTCCGGCACCGTCGCCGACTTGTAGCCCTCCGGCTCGGGGTAGGCGTAGCTGTAGAAGAGGGGGAACGGGTGCGGGCCGCCGCCCGGCCAGAAGCCGCAGCTGCTCACCTTGTGGGAGTAGGCCTCGCGGACGACCCAGTCGGGGAGGTTCGGGATGCCGCCCGGATGCGGAGGCGCCGTCCGGCCCGAGAACCGGGTGACGGCGAGGTCGAAGCTGCCCCAGAAGAAGTGGACCGGGCTGCACTTGCCGACGAACCCGGCGCGGAACCGCTGAAACACCCGGTCCGATTGGGCCAGCACGCGCCAGAACCGGTTGGCCGCCTCCGGGTCGTAGGAGGCGTGGGCGTGGTCCTCCGCGAACGGGGTCCCGTCCTCGAGCTCGTTGGGGCTCCCATGGATCGAGACGCCGAGCCCGAGCCCCTCCAACCCACCCAGGACCTCGGCGTAAAACGCGGCCACGGACTGCGCGCGCAGCGGCAGCGACCGCTCAGCCCCGTCGCTCGCGAGGATCAGGAGCCGGTGGCCGACGAAGTCGAAGTCGATCGAGAAGGTGCGCTCGCCATGGGGGATCGGTCCGGTCGTAAGCCCTCGCCCCGTGGGGTAGAGCACGACGTGCCAGGAGTGGTTGATCCACGGGGTCTGCGCCAGGCGGACCTTGCCCACGATCTGCGTCCACCGGTGCAGCGTGGCATAGGTGTCTTCCCATCCTTCCAAGGGGAGGCTCGGCCAGGGCTCGACTGTCTTCATGCTTCCAAAGATACCACCGGCGCGCGGGCTATCAGCCGCTCAGCTTCTTCTCAGGCACTTTCCTTGCACTCAGGCTGTAACCGTCGTCACCCCGCCCCGCAGGCCTGGGGAGCGGTTCTCGAACCTCTCGCAGTCCTCGTGGCAATAGAACCGTTGTCTCGATGCCGTTACACCACGAAGTACTTCCAAGGAGAGCATCGAAGATGTCGAAGCCGTCCTCTCTCCCCCGGTGGGCCTTGGCCTGCCTGTCGGCAGGGATGCCCCTGCTGATGACCCCGGGCCGGGCCGAGGCCCGGACCTGCACCCGCACGATCACGGCGGACGTGGTTGCTTTCGATCAGGTTTTTTTCTGGAACAGGCTGGGAGCGGTCCAGCCCCAGGGCATGATGTTCGCCCTGCGGCGGGATGTGGTGCCGATCAGCGGCGCCACCCTGTCGCCCGGCAACGTCCAGCTCCGCCCGGACAAACGCCCGCGGCCCCTCGTCCTGCGGATGAACGCCGGCAACTGTCTGCGGATCCAGTTCCAGAACCTGTTGAGCCCCACGCCCAAGGACAACGAGCAGCCGGCGACCCGGTACGCCTCGATCCATGCCGTGGGCATGAGCCCGGTCAACTCCATCAGCGACGATGGCTCGTTCGTGGGGGAGAATCCCTCGAGCCTCGTGGACGTCGGCCAGTCGGCGGTCTACACCCTCTACGCCGGACGCGAAGGCGAGCACGTCCTCTATAGCGCGGGCACCACGACCGGGGGCCAGGGCGACGGCGGGCAGATCAATGCCGGCCTCTTCGGCGCCATCATCGTGGAGCCGGCGGGGTCCCGCTGGTACCGCAGCCAGGTGACCCGCCAGGACCTCCAGTACGCCACCCGGGGGACGACTCCCCAGGGCTTTCCAATCCTCGACTACGGCGCGGTCTATCCGGCGGGACACCCGCGCGCCGGCCTGCCGGTCCTCGCGATCCTTCAGAGTGACGAGATCGTTCACTCGGACCTGACGGCGATCATCGCCGGACCGAACGCGGACGGCTCGTTCGCGGCCTCCGCCTTTCCGCCGAACGTCCATACCTATCCCCGGCGCAACGAGCCGTTTCGTGAGTTCACGATCCTCTACCACGACGAGATCGGCGCCGTGCAGGCGTTTCCTCACTTCGAGGATGCCGTCCTGGAGCACACGCTGCACAGCGTGCGCGACGGCTTCGCCATCAACTACGGCAGCGGCGGCGTGGGCGCCGAGGTCCTCGCCAACCGTCTCGGCGTAGGCCCCATGCACGCCTGCGTCGATTGTAACTACGAGGAGTTCTTCCTCACCTCGTGGGCGGTCGGCGACCCGGCCATGGTGGTGGACGTGCCGGCTAATTCCCCCTGCTCGATCTCGGACGTGAAGAGCGGCAACATCAGCGCCTGCATGCCGAGACAGGGGCCCAAGGCGACCAAAGCGTTCTATCCGGACGATCCGTCAAACGTCTATCACTCCTATCTGCGGGACCACACCAAATTTCGGGTCCTGCACGCCGGCCCCAAAGAGCACCACATCCATCACCTGCACGCCCATCAGTGGCTCGCCTCGCCAGACAACGACAAGTCGAGCTACCTGGACAGCCAGGCCCTGGGACCCGGCTCCTCCTTCACGGCGGAGATCGCCCATGAAGGCGGCGGCAACCTGAACCTGACGCCGGGCGACTCGATCTTCCATTGTCATTTCTACCCGCACTTCGCCCAGGGCATGTGGTCGCTCTGGCGGGTACACGACGTCTTCGAAGCGGGTACTCAGCTCGACCCGGACGGCCGGCCGGCTCCGGGCTCCCGCGCCTTGCCGGACGGCGAGATCGCCACGGGCACGCCCATCCCGGCCGTCGTCCCCCTGCCGGGGCAGCCGATGGCGCCCCTGCCCGGCGCGTCGGTGAGCGTCGTCAACGGCACGGCCCAGGTGGCGGGCACGGGCAACCCCGGCTTCCCGTTCTTCATCCCCGGCACGGCCGGCCACCGGCCCCCGTCTCCGCCACTGGACATCGTCGACGACGGCGGGTTGCCCCGGCACAAGATCCTGGGCGGCACCGCGGAGGAGGCGCACACGAGGCTCGACTTCCACAAGCACCTCGTGACCGCCCAGGCGGAGCAGCTCCCCGCCGACGGGACCACTGTCGAGAAGCAGGCGATGGCCTTCCATGCCACACGCAACCATCCCACCTGTCTGCCGGACGGCACCTGCGGGGCCTTGTTCGTCACCAACGGCTTGCCGCCCGTGGCGGGAGCGCCGTTCTCCGACCCGTGCGTAGACCCCAACGGCCTGCCCGTCGGCGCCCCGCGCCTGTACAAGGGGGCCGACATCCAGGACGACGTCAAATTAAACAAGGTGGGTTGGCACTTTTTCCAGCAGCGTTTCAGCGCCCTGTGGGAGGACGTGGACGACTTCCTCGGCCTCGCCGGCGGGACCAAGAAGGCGCCCGAGCCCCTGTTCTTCCGCGCCAACAGCCGCGACTGCATCGAGTATCAGTTCACCAACCTGGTGCCTCCTGAATACGAGCAGGACGACTTCCAGGTGCGGACGCCCACCGACATCCTGGGCCAGCACATCCACCTGGTGAAGTTCGACGTGCTCGCCTCCGACGGCGGCGGCAACGGCTTCAACTACGAGGACGGATCGTTCTCCCCGGGCGAGGTGCGCATCCGCATCGCCGCCATCCGCAGACAGAACGGCTGCACCGCCACCGATTCCCGCAACGGCACCTTCACCTCCCCGGGGGCCAAGCCCCATCCCTTCTTCGGCGCCGGCCCCGACAAGGACGGCGACGGCCAGGGGGATTGGATCGGCGCCCAAACCACAGTCCAACGCTGGTACGCCGACCCGGTCCTCGACAACCAGGGCAACGACCGGACGCTGCGGACCGTGTTCACGCACGACCACTTCGGCCCCTCGACCCACCAGCAGACCGGCCTCTACGCCGGCCTGGTGATCGAGCCCGAAAACTCGACGTGGAAGCACAACGAGACCGGCGAATCCTTCTACACTCGGCACGACGGCGGCCCGACCTCCTGGCAGGCGGTCATCGATCCGCCGGACGAGCCGAGCTACCGCGAGTTCCTGCTCGAGTTCAGCGACTTCCAGCTCGCCTATGACGAGACCGCGACGACCTTCCCCAGCTATGACGAGGCGATCAACCAGCCGGCGCGGCGGGAGCCGCCGCTGCACCCCAGCGGCGACCTCCTCTACAACGCGTACGACTGCCCGGGCGGCTTGTGGGTACCCTGTCCGGAGGCCATCTCGGCCGCCGACGTGGGCACGATGGTCGTCAACTACCGGCACGAGCCGCTCGCCCTGCGGGTCCGCAACCCGAGCACCAACCTGCAGACCTCGGGCGCCTCGGGTGACCTCTCGCTCGCGTTCTCCTCCACCATCACCCGGTCGGAGCCCCGGCTCAACGCGCAGCCGGCGTTCTATACGCCGTTGACCCAGGACCTGAAGGGCGGGGATCCTTACACCCCGCTGCTGCGGGCCTACGAGAACGACCGGGTGCAGATCCGGGTGCTCGTCGGCGGCCACGAGGAGGGGCACAACTTCAGCGTCCACGGCATCAAATGGCTGCAGGAGCCTTCCAACCCCGACTCCGGCTGGCGCAACAGCCAGATGATGGGCATCTCGGAGCACTTCGAGTTCATCGTGCCGCAGCTCGTCAAGAACCCGGCCGGCGCCTCGGTGGACCGTCTCTGGTCGGCGGGCTCCTCGGCCGACGACTACTGGAATGGCGTCTGGGGCCTGTTCCGGGCCTATACGGGCCTGCGGCCGGACCTGGTGCCCCTGCCGGAGAACCCCAACGGCCGGTCGGCGCTCGCTCCCGGCGCGGTCGGGGCGTGGGACTTCTCGTGTCCGCGGGGCGCCCCGGTGCGGACGTTCGACGTCACGGCCATCCAGGCGAAGAAGTCGCTCCCGCCGGCGCCGTACCCGGGCCTGATCTACAACTCCCGGACCGACTCGGCTTCCGGGCCGCTGTACGACCCCGAAGGCCTCCTCTATGTGCGCACCAGCGATCTGGACACCTCGGTGAGCCCGCCGGTCCTCAAGACGGGCGTGCCCATCGAGCCGCTGGTCCTGCGGGGGAGGGCCGGCGAGTGCCTCCAGCTTACCCTGCGCAACGCCTTCACCGAGTGGCCGATGACCCTCTACGGCTACAGCACCTTGCCGATGCTGATCCAGTCGTTCAACTCCAACGACCTGAACCCCTCCTATCACGTGGGCCTCCACCCCCAGATGCTGTACTACGACGTCAGCCGCTACGATGCCGCGAACGTCGGCAACAACTCCATCCAGACCGTGCAAGCCTTCAGGAATCCGGTCACCTACCAGTGGTATGCGGGAGACGTGACCATCGACGCATCGGGCAACGTCATCGCTACGCCGATCGAGTTCGGGGCCACAAACCTGATCTCGTCGGACCGCGTCCGGCACGCCAGCAAGGGATTGTTCGGAGCGCTCATCATCGAGCCCGCGGACGCCACCTGGACCGAGGATCCCACCTCACGGTCCATGGCCACGGTGTATTCGTCCACGGTGCCCGGCGGCTCGTTCCGCGAGCTCGTCTTGCAGGTCCAGACGGACGTCAACCTCTATACGGGCAGTGCGGCGACCGCCGTGAAAAACCTGGCCGGTATCGAGGATCCCGAGGACTCGGGTCAGAAGGCGGTCAACTACCGGACCGAGCCGCTCTGGAAGCGGATGGGGCACGCCGCCGAGACACCCCTGGAGACGACGCGCACCTTCACCAACTGGTGGGATGTCCTCTCCAATACCAAGGTAGGCGGAGATCCCGAGACGCCGGTCTTCACCGTGCAGAGAGGCACGCCGGTCCGCATCCGCCTCCTCCAGGCAGGGGGCCACAGCCGCAACGGCGTATTCGCGCTGCACGGCTTCGAATGGGACCGGCACCCGTACGTCGAGGGCTCGACCCGCATCGGCCAGAACTCCTTCTCGTTCTGGGAAGGCGCGCACATGGGCGTCGGGCCGACCAACCACTTCGATCTCGTCCTGCGGGACGGCTTCGACGTCCCCGGCGACTACCTGTTCCGCGACTTCGTCAGCACCCACTTCGACGGCGGCCTCTGGGGCATCATCCGGGTCGTGCCGTAGCAGTCCCTTTTCCAGGCCGGCTGATCAGGGGGGCTTCGGCCCCCCTTTTTCACCTGTGATACCTTCGGGGACCCGTTTCGGGCCCGCGGCTCCACGCTGGACCGCACAGGCCCCCCGATCGAGGAACCCTGAATGTCTGAACCGGTCTCTTCCGCCCCTGGGCGCGACTTCATCCGCGATATGGTCGAGCGCGACCGCGCCGCCGGCAAGCATGGCGGCAGGGTGGTCACGCGTTTTCCCCCGGAGCCGAACGGCTTCCCGCATATCGGCCACGCCAAGTCGATCTGTCTCAACTTCGGCCTCGCGCTGGAGTACGGCGGCGCCTGCAACCTCCGCTTCGACGACACCAATCCCGAGACCGAGGAGCGGAAGTACGTCGAGGCGATCCAGAGGGACGTGCGCTGGCTGGGCTTCGACTGGGGGGAGAACCTCTTCCATACCTCGGACTACTTCGAGAAGCTCTACGACTTCGCCGTCGAGCTGATCCGCATGGGCAAAGCCTACGTCGACAGCTTGAACGAAGACGAGATCCGCGAGTACCGGGGCACCGTGACCGAGCCCGGCCGCAACAGCCCGTACCGCGACCGCAGCGTCGGGGAGAACCTCGACCTCTTCGAGAGGATGCGGGACGGCGAGTTCCCGGACGGCGCCCACGTGCTGCGCGGCAAGATCGACATGGCCTCGCCCAACATGAAGATGCGGGACCCGCTGTTCTACCGCATCAAGCGCGCCACGCACTACCACCGGGGCGACGCCTGGTGCATCTACCCGATGTACGACTTCGCCCATCCGCTCTCGGACGCCATCGAAGGCGTCACCCACTCGCTCTGCACGCTCGAGTTCGAGAACAACCGCGACATCTACGACTGGCTGGTCGACACCCTGCCCTTCCCGGACCCGCCGCGGCAGACCGAGTTCGCCCGCTTGAACCTCAACTACACCGTGATGAGCAAGCGCAAGCTCCTAGCGCTCGTCGAGCGCAAGCTCGTGGCGGGCTGGGACGATCCGCGCCTGCCGACCCTCGCCGGGTTCCGCCGCCGCGGCTTCACCCCCGAAGCGATCCGCGACTTCTGTGAACGGGTCGGCGTCGCCAGGGCGAACAGCACGGTGGACGTGACGCTCCTGGAGCACTGCCAGCGCGAGGACCTCAATCCCCAGGTCCCGCGCGTGATGTGCGTGCTGCGGCCGTTGAAGCTGGTGATCGAGAATTACCCCGAGGGCCAGGTCGAAGAGATGGACGCGCCGCTCTACCCGCACGACGTACCCAAGGAGGGAGAGCGGAAGGTGCCGTTCTCGCGCGTGCTCTATATCGAGCGGGACGACTTCGCGGAGGTGCCGCCGAAAGGTTTTCATCGTCTCTCGCCCGGCCGCGAGGTGCGGCTGCGCTACGCCTACATCATCCGTTGCGAGAGCGTCGTCAAGGACCCCGCGACCGGCGAGGTCGTCGAGGTCCGCTGCACCTACGACCCCGATACCCGCGGCGGCTCGCCCGCGGACGGCCGCAAGATCCCGGGCACCCTGCACTGGGTGTCCGCGGCTCACTCGGTGCCGGTCGAGGTGCGGCTCTACGACCGCCTGTTCAAGGTCGAGCGGCCGGACCTTGAGGAGGGTGATTTCGAGGAGTACCTCAACCCGAATTCCCTCGAAACGCTGACCGACAGCCGCCTCGAACCGGCGGCGGCGGACCCGGCGATGGGAGAACGGCTGCAGTTCGAGCGGCAGGGCTACTTCTTCCGCGATCCGATCGATTCGAAGCCGGACCGTCTCGTCTTCAACCGCACCGTGCCGCTCCGGGACTCCTGGGCGCAGGAGGCCAAGAAGCAGACGCCGGCTGCCGCGGCGGCTCCGCCTCCCGCGCAGAAAGCGCCCAAAGAGCAGAAGGAAAAGGAAACGAAGGCCCCGGAGCCGCTCTCAGCTGAAGATCTGGAGCTGCTCGAACAGATGCGCCCCGAGATCCTGCCCATCCTCCAGGACGTGATCGCCGCGCACCCCAAAGAGGTCGAGCGCTACCGCGCCGGCCAGACCGGCGTCCTCGGCTTTCTTCTGGCGCAGGTGATGAAGCGAGCAGCGCAGAGCGGCGGCGGCAAGCCCAACCCCAAGCTGATCAATGTGATGTTGACCCAGGAGTTGGGCGGGGGGTAAAGGAGGGCGCCATGAATGGCGCCCCTACAGCCTTGCTTTGTCTGCTCGTGTAGGGGCGCGATTCATCGCGCCCTCCTCCTGCTTACGGAAAGATCCGGTCACAAAACGCGCCGATCTCCGCCGCAACATCCGCGGTGGACGCCGGCGCAACCGAGCAGCTCGTACCGCGGTGGCCGCGAACATTCGGCACAGTGTCGGGCTCAGCGAGCGCAGATCGCCGGCTCGAGCTCCACCCGCAACGGGCGAATCAGCCCCGCCAGGTGAAAGCCATCGTCCAGACTGGAATCAAAAGACGACCAGTAATAGAGCGTGTAGGCGTGGAGCTTGGGCCGGGCTCGGAGGAGCGAAACGAAACGCAGCCACTCGTCCATCTCCGACACCGCGCGACCCTCGGCGGCCAAGTCCTCGAAACACTGCATAACGGTTTCAGAAAGCGTAAACCGCTCGTCCTCCGTCAGGTCCTCGCCTTCAAGGGCATCCAGGAACTCCGCGAGCCGCGCGGCATCAGCCACCTCATACTCCCAGTCCTGCATGTGCGGCTCGTTCCTCAAGCCGAACCGGGCGGACAGCGAGTCGATCGCCGCCCTCGTCGGGAAACGCCAGTATCGCTCAGGGACCGTCATGGCTGAATGATCAGGGCAGAGACGCCTCGGAGGCAACCCGCCGGAACCCTTGCAGCCGGATTGGCACCTGTCCAGGGAACACCACGCCAGCAGAGCTGTGCGCCAACTCGGCCGCGGCGAGCCGTTCGACCGTCCACCAGTTGCAATCACGCGTCCACAGATAACTACCGTGCGCCCGATAGAAACGGCCTTTGTAGCCCCGGGCCGGCGGGTAGGGAGCGAGTCGGGCGCCATCCGCGGCACGTTGGAACGACCTTTCCAACTCCCGCAGCAGCGCCCGGAGCGTCGCCGCGTCGACGGTCCGTTGGTAAACCGACTGCGCGCGGAGCCGCGGAGGGTCCGGCCGGCCATCCAGATAGGTGACGGAGGCGGTCGGGAGCACGAGGGTTGCAAAGAGCGCGCTATGGTTGGATTCCATGTAGAACCGCCGGTCGCCCCAGGCATACTCGAGGAACGGGGCACTCTCCTCACCGGGCGGGCCGAGCGTCCAGCCGCGTGGCTGCTCGACCACGATGGCCGTGTGGTAGCCCATGTCGGCGACCAGCACCCGATAACTCCCCGGCGGCGGCATCGGGAGCGGCGGCAGGGCGCCACGCTCCTCGGACACGATCAGGCTATACAGCAGCGGGAAAAGCAGAGCGAAGACGAGGACCGCCAGCACGCCGCGAACGACGAGGAGCCAAAAGCGGCGGCCACGTAGCAACCCCATCAGCTCAAAGAGCGCGCTCGAGCGCGGCGGCCACAGCCGCCTGTCGCGCCAGGAGCTCTCGCAGGGTGTCGCCGCTGAACCGTTGCACCGGGAGGAGCGACCGGTGAATCAGGCGCCTCTCCTCGATGATGAGCGGATCGAGCGGCAGCTCGAGGGCATAGAAGTGAGCGATGGCGCCACGTACGCGGTCGTTCAGCCAGCCCTGGCGCAGAGGATATCCCGCGTCCAGGACGGGGAAGTGCTTTTCGAAGTCGGGATCGCGCGGGTCGACCACCCGGGGACGCCTCCAGCGCGGCCGGATCTCCGCGCTGTGCAGATCCGAAACTCCCCGTAATGCCACCCTGGTGATCACGCACCAGCCGGGCGACCAATTGCTGCCGATCCCTCTGCCGAGGTGTTGGAGGCGTACGTCGAAAGTCCGCTCGTCGATTTCGATAGGGAAGTGCGACAGGGTCTCCCCCTCGCGCACCACCTCGCTGCCGAACGACTGCGCGAGCGCCGCGAAGCGGGCTTGCCGCCGCCGGTCCCGGGCGACACCGTAGGCCCAGACCGCGGCCATCGCCAGGACGGCCACTAGCACCATCAACCGGATCTGCGTGAGCTCGTCCATCTCCATGGCCGTCCGCTAACGATAGCCGGTTACGCCGGCGGGTTTGCCCGCGTCCTGAACTTCGTTGACGTACCGGAAGATGCTATACCCGCTCCGTCTCGCGTGGAAGTCATGGGAGGAGAAGGTCCCTCAAGCAGTCCTCGGGAGTGGACCGTGAATCGGAGCGGGGGCGGATGTTACCCATCACGATGGGGTCGACGCGACCAGGGTCAGTCCCGAGACTCGGCCCGTGTCACGGAAGAGCCGGGGTCAGCGAGCAATCGGCTTTGAGCTCAGCGGTGCTACCCGGCACGGATTACTTCTTTGAAACCCGGCTCACTACCGAGAACTGATCGGCCGTCTGACCGCACTCGGTAAGGGTGAACTCGTCGCGAATGGCGCCTTGCTCGTCTACCTCGACTGTCAGCCTTGCCTCGACATCAGGGTAGTTCATGTTGGCCGCCGACGAGCTCGCGTAGCCAGTCCCCTCCGGAACACGCACGTTCACTTGGAACGCCTCGGAGCCGTCGATGTGGACCGTAACCTCCAGACTGTCCAACCTCTCAGGAGCGTCCCCCCTCCGACCGCGGGTCAGGCCATAGCCATATGAAAGCCCACGGCCTTTGAGGGCGTCGCAGGCCGGATCGAGGCCCTTCTCCGTGACCGGAGAGGGCGCAGGAGCAGGCGAAGCCATCGCTTCTATCGGCCGTTGCTCCCCGCGATCACACGCGAGAAAACCTGCAAAGAGGAGAGCCCAAGGGATCTGCCTACGCATGATGTACCCCAATGACGCCTACGGAATGGCCGCTCACCAACATGTGAAAACGTTTCCGGCACACCTGCGGCCTGCCTTTGGACGCACGGATGAACTCTACAACGAAATCTGGGCGAAAGGTAGTGACGCAGGAGCCATGTCCAGCTTTATTTGTTAGCCGATACCCCGCGCGGAGCTAGAGCGAGGGGATCGAGGAAGCCACCGGTACACCGACAACTTGTAGTGGAGATACGGCTCACCAAAGCGACTGACCAGAACCGGCTCTTCGTAGAACAGTACAAGGAGGTGAACGAGCAGGAGGAACAGAAATGCCAACCCTATGATCGACGGTGACCGCAAGGCCAGACCCGATCCGAGGAGAACGCCGAAGCCGCCGATGTACATCGGGTTGCGCACATAGCGATACGGACCCGCGGCCACGAACTCGCGGGGCGGGTCGAAAGGGGCTGGAGTGCCACGCCCCCTGGCCACGAAGGTGCCGATGCACCAGAGAGCAATAAGAGCTCCTGCGAGAACCAGAGCCCAGCCGAGAGGGCGGACCCAACCCGGTAGGGTGAAAGGCCATCGAGCGTCGAACGGCCGCACCAAGGCCGCGAGCCACGCCCAAAGCAGCACGAAGGCCGCGGAGTAGAGAACCGCTCGCAAGACCACAAGCATTCGGGACGGCGCTGGGTAGCTCATCGTCGTTTCGAGCAGGAGCACGGAGCCGGCGACCTGGATTCTAGCGCCGCCGCCTGAACCCTGCGAGCAAGAGGATGGCGGCGGCGAGGATCGCCAGGCCAGTGCTGACGAACCCGAAGGTCACGACCGCTTCCTGCCAGCTCTGACCGGTGTGCTCACCCGCCGCGATGGGAGTCATTGCCGCCGTACCGAAGATCGCCGCGAGCGTAGTGACGGCCCAGTTACCGTACGTTCCGGACAGCGCCAGCCAGTACGCTGTGGCATTCCAGCGCGAAGGCAGTCTGACTTCTCTCCACGCGGCGCCCACCGCCAGGAGAAACGTGCCGTTCATCACGCCTTCGAGATGCGCGGCCAGGCCCATGCGAGGGTTCGTGAACTTCTGCCCCACCAACCCGGTCAGCAGACCGAGAAGGAACAAGAGCATGCCGTGCCAGAGGAGTCGACGCGTTCTGTCTACCATTGGCGATTCGTCTCGTTAACGATAGCCGGTTACGTCGGCGGGTTTGCCTGCGTCCTGAGCTTCGGTGACGTACCGGAAGATGCTACACCCACTCCGTCTCGAGTGGAAGTCATGGGAGGAGAAGGTCCTCCCTCAAGCAGTCCTCGGGAGTGACCGGTGAATGGGAGCGGGGGCGTTGCAGTGATGAAACGGAGAAGAGAGAGGCGGCCGGCCGGAAGCTGCGGTCTCCGGCCG
>JBKKAU010000229.1:0-15339 GCA_046714475.1 Thermoanaerobaculia bacterium | reverse complement strand
CCGTCTGTGACCATCCGCCCCCCTCTCAGGAGGGCACTCTTCCACAGCGCGGCAGGGCTGCCGGCGACCGGCCAAAGTAATTGTCGTCGACCGGCCAAAGTAATTGTCGCGGGTCAGGGCCTGGGCTTCGGGTGCGGGGCTGAGCGAAAAGGCCTGATCGAGAAGGTCCAAGGCCTCTTTGTAGCGCTTGTTCTGCCGCCGTAGAGAAGCCTTGAGGTCCAACGGACGGGAGGCATCGAGCACATCCGGATCGGCGATTGCTCCAGCCTCCCAGAGACGGTCGGAGCGCGCGAATGCCTCCTCGGCGCCGGGCAGGTTGCCCTGCACCCGCCGGGCATTGGCCACGAAGGCCCAGGCGTAGCCCTGGAGCCGGGACCGCCAGGGCTCGGACCCCGGGGCCAGCTCGGCGACGCGCAGGGCCAGCTCCGCCAGCTCCGCCGCCCGGTCCGCCCGGTGGGCCGCGGTCCGTTCGCTCTCGGCGCACAGACGCTCCGTCATGGACCAGCCCTGGTACTTCGGCTCGGCCTCCACGGCGGCGCGGCGCTGCATCGGTGCCATTTCGCTCAACGACTCCCAGAGCTCCCCGGCCTGCTCACGGTCCTGGATCGCGGGAGCGGACCGCACGACGGTCACCAGCACCTCCAACTCCAGCAGATGGGGCTGGATCCGCGGCAGGACAGCTCCGAGGATCGCCTAGTCCAGACCGTCCGCGACGCTCCCGGGAACGCCCCTCTGAGCGGACCGCCCAGCGTCCAGACCAGCCTCCCTGGCGAGCCGCGCCGCCCGGAACAGGGGCAGGAGGGCTTCGACATGGGAGAAGGGGAGGCGGACGGCGAACGCCAGCCGTTCGAGGGTCCTGCGGGTTGGGGCCTTGATCCCCAGCTCGTAATCGGAGATCAGGCCCCGGTCCACGCCGGACTTCCTGGAAAGCTCCTCCTGGGTCCAGTCGGCGAGCGAACGAAGGAATTTCACCACCAGCCTCAAATCGGCCGGGTCTCCCCACCTTGCCATGCCTGCCTCCCTTCCTGGGGCCGCGCCTTGCGGCTTCTCGGGTCCATTTCCTGGCACCCTATTCACCGGGAGCGCCCACGCGGCCACGGGGGCCGCCGCGGAGCGCCGCCTGTGAAAAGGAGCCACGCATGCCTCGCTCGTCTCGTAAGATCGTCGTCCTTCTCTTCGTCACCGCGCTCGCGGCAACGGCCGCGCGGGCGCAGTCCCCGACGGACACCCTCCAGCTTCTCAGTCCGGTGGACCTCTTCGCCCGCCTCTGGAGTCTCCTGGCCCAGCCCTGGTACAAGAACGGCTGCGAAGTCGACCCCAGCGGCCGCTGTGTACCCCTGAGCTCCGTGCCGATGGCAGGAGACAACGGTTGTGAAGTCGACCCGAACGGGACGGCGAAGAACGGCTGCGAGCTTGACCCGGACGGCCGGTACCGGGCAGCGGCAAAGAACGGCTGTGAAGTCGACCCAGACGGAACGACAAGAAACGGCTGTGAGTTGGATCCGAATGGCGGGCGTCGGGTGATCGCAAAAAACGGCTGTGAGTTTGACCCGAGCGGTCGATGCCTGCGATAAGCGAAGCATAGTTCCAGGGGGCGCGGAGTTGCGCCCCTTTTTCATGCTTCCCGTGGAGCGTCATCTCTGAAACCGCAGGTCGGTCATGGCTTCGATAGCTCTTCGCGCCAGCTCGACCGTGGCCTCCTCACGACCCGCGGCTTCACAGAAAAGCCTCAGAGCCGCAAGCGCCTCCTCGTGCACTCCCTGGGCTTTGAAGATCCAGATCATCTCCTCCGCCAGCCGTTTGACCTCTCTCCTCCGCCCCGCCTCCAGGTAAAGCACCGCCACCTCCAGCGAGGCCAGGGCGGCGTCGTAGGCGATCTCTTGCGTGGTGAAGTACCGCCCCACCTGTTCCAAGGCCGGCAAGGCCTCCTCCCGGCGCCCCAAGCCAGCCGCCACCCGCCCTTCCAGCCACAGGCCGCGCAGGACGTCCAACTCGTTGCCCAGGTCTGCCGCCAGCTCGCGCACCGCCGGCAGCAGGGCTTCGGCCTCCGTGTACCGCCCAAGCTTCCAGAGGCTGAGCGCCAGGTTGTACCGGACGAGCCAGGCCAGCCGAGGGTCCCGGACTTCCGAGAGTAACGCCTCCGCTTGCCGCAGGGCTTCAATCGCCCGCTCGGGGTTCCCACCCCTCGTCCAGGTCGCCGCTTTCTTGAGCAGGATGCGGGCCTGGGCTTCGGGGGCGGGGCTGAGCGAGAAGGCCTGATCGAGAAGGTCCAGGGATTCGCTGTAACGCTTGTTCTGCCGCCGCAGCGAAGCCTTGAGGTCCAACGGGCGGGAGCCATCAAGCACGCCCGGATCGGCGGCTGCTCCAGCTTCCCAGAGGCGGTCCGAGCGCGCGAACGCCTCCTCGGCGCCGGGCAGGTCCCCCTGCACCCGCCGGGCATTGGCCACGAAGGCCCAGGCGTAGCCCTGGAGCCGGGATCGCCAGGGCGCGGACCCCTGGGGCCAGCTCGGCGACGCGCAGCGCCAACTCCGCCAGCTCCGCCGCCCGGTCCGCCCGGTGGGCCGCGGCCCGTTCGCTCTCGGCGCACAGACGCACGGCCATGGCCCAGGTCCAGTACCTCGACTCCACCTCCACGGCGGCGTGGCGCGGCTTCGGCGCCAGACCGCGCAACGACTCCCACAGCTCCCCGGCCTCCTGATGATCCTCGGCTGCCCGCAGGCTGCGGATATTGGCCGAGAGCTGCTCCAGGGTGGCTTCCACGGCCTTCTGCCCGGCCCCGGCGGCGACGCGGTGGATGAGCCGCCGCTCCACCGGGGAGGGGTCCACGGGAGAGCCTGGAGAGTCGCCAGGGAACGCGACGCCGTGCGCATAGAGGTACGCGTCAAGGGCCTCCGGCGGCACGTCCATCGGGGCGAGCAGCCCTTCCAGCCGTTCGCGGCTCAGAGGCTTGCGCCCCTTCTCGTACTTGGAGATCAGGTCCGGGCTGATCCCCGAGTCGTGCGCCAGCTCCGCCTCGGTCCAGCCTCCGGCCCAGCGAACGGAACGGAGCACGCTCCCCAGGAGCGGCGGCCGCGGTTTCGGCATGAGTCCCTCCCATCCTCAAAGAAGAGCATTCTAAAGGGACAGAGTGCTTCTCGTCGCCAAAACGGGACACGGCGGCGGCAAAGTTGTGCACGCCCATGAAAAAAGTCCCCGGGAGCCGCAACCCGCGGTCTTCGGCTTCCAGCGCGCCTCCGCGTGGCGGAGAGCCCTTAGCCTCCTCAGCGATGAGGCGTTTACCTTTCATAACCCGAGCCGTCGCCGCCTTCCATCCGCCCGAGGCGCGGCTCGTGCTGTTCATGCTTCAGAAGCTCCCCCCATCCGAGCTCCTCCCGGTCGTCCGTCACCTGCTGACCGGTTGCCCGCGATGCCTGGAGGTGACCCGCCGCCTCTGGGACCTGGGGAAGCGGCGATCCGCTTCGGAGGAGAACGAGTTGATGAAATCGGAACCGTGGGAGGGCCTGGAAGAGGCGAGGCAGCAGCTGCGAGGGATCGCCGCGGATCTGGAGACCATCGCGTACCGGCTCCTGGGCGTGCACGCCAGCCTGCCGGAGTCGGCGGCGGAGAGCGTCCCGTTGCTGGAAGAGGACGAGATGGAGGCCACGACCGAGATCCGCGCGGTCATCCAATGCGTGTTGAGCGACTGGCTGCGGCCGGCCGTCCGGGACCTCCGGGACGCGGCGGACGTGCCGGCGGCGGCGGCAGACGAAGGTGGAAATCCATAGCCTCGGCGCCGTCCTGAGAAGAGCCCTGGCCGGCGTTGCCGCCTGCGGCGTGCTGCTGCGCTTCCGAGCCACGGCCGACGAGCTCGCCGACTGCGAGCAGGTCAGTTGGGCCCTGCCATGGCTGTGGAAGCTCGAAAAGCCAGGCGTGCTCGCCGAGGATCTGCGCAGCCATGGTCTCGGCGTGGTGATCTGCGTCGACGAGGAGGAGGCGCGGCGGCTGGTCGCGGAGATCCGCGGCGAGAGGGTCTGGGCCGAGGTCGTGCGGAGCCCGGGCCGGCCATGAAGTGGTACGAGTATCCCTACCCTCACCGCTCCTGCAAGGTGGAGATCGGCGAAGACGGCGTGCTCCCCCTCCCCGACGCCGTGCTCGAATCACACGGCCTCGGCGAAGGAGACCTGCTGGCCCTGGACGTAGAAGTCTTCAGGGACATGGTTGAGGGCTTCGTGAAGTTCCAGATCCCGCGCGATGAGGCGGTACGCCTCGCCTCGATCGAGATCAGGACCTATCGCGGCCTGCTCGGATTTCGAGAGTTTTGCCGGGACGACGAGACCTTCTGGCCCTTTGTGGCGCAATTCCTGAGCCTGCCTCTGGCAGCCGTCGGCCCCGAAGGGAAGGTGTCGATCCCCCTGGAGGTCTACGAGATGCGCCGGGGCGAGCGGATGCACATCAGCCGCTCGGGGGAACATCAATTTCTACTGGGGAGGTGCGATCGCTGATGGCCTACATCCTCTTTCCGGGCAGTGAGGAGTTCGAGCGGTTCCTGGCGCGGGATGACCGCTTTCGCCTCGTTGCCGCAGGCGACAAAGAAGCGGTGGCGAGGTCGATCCGGCAAAGCCTCGGAGATTACCGCTATACCTTGATAGATGTCCCGAGAGTGGACGTGGTGCGTTTCCCCGAGGCTTCGTTCCTGCACAGCGCTATCCAGCAACTCGGCGCCTCGGAAGCTTACCTCCTGGCCGCCGCAACCCGCGAGACGGAGGAGACCGCCCGGGCGTTGGGCCTGCCGGTCGTCGCGGCAGGAACCCGCGCGACGATCGCCCGGCAGGTCAGACCGCTTCTGCGGGAACGGAGCTACCTTCTGGCCTCGTGTGGGAGCTCGACGAGGTCGGCTTTCACGTCTGATGCTGCGGAAGATGACGTCGGAGATGGTTGCCATCGCCCCAGGTCAACGCGATCCCTTCCTGAGGCTCCAACTCGCCCGTACAGGCCTCGAGTACGTGGCCTCCGTGCTCGCCCTCGACCCTGGCCGTGATCCGGAACCGGACGTTTCCGAATGGGTGGAGCTCTCCCAGGAGAAGGCGGCAGCCGTCAAGAGGATGGCGGCTGAGATCGGGCGCACGATCGCGACGGACGAGCCGCTGGTGAACTAAGCGCCGCCGCCGCCTTTCAGCCGGCTGGGACATGGCCCTCCCCGGTTCGGACATGCCAAGATCATAGCCGGAGGTGACGATGGCGATCGAAAGCGTGAACCCGGCGAACGGCGAACGGATCCAGGCGTATGAAGAGATGACACCCGAAGCGGTAAGCGGCATCGTCGACCGCTGTCACGCGGCGTTCCTTGCCTGGCGGGAGGTGCCCTTCGAGGAACGGGCGCGGCTCATGAAGGCGGCGGCGCAGGTGTTGCGGGACCGCCGGGAGGACTTCGCCCGGCTGATGACCGACGAGATGGGCAAACCCGTGGCGGGCGGGCGGTCCGAGGTGGACAAGTGCGCCTGGGTCTGCGACTTCTACGCCGACCAGGCCGAGCGCTTCCTCTCCCCCGAGCCGGTCGAGACCGACGCCTCCCGGAGCTTCGTCGCCTTCGAGCCGCTGGGGGTAGTGCTCGCGGTCATGCCGTGGAACTTCCCGTTCTGGCAGGTCTTCCGCTTCGCCGCGCCCGGTCTCATGGCCGGCAACGCGGGGCTCCTCAAACACGCCTCGAACGTCCCCGGCTGCGCGATGGCCATCGAAGGGGTCTTCCGCGAGGCGGGATTCCCGGAAAACCTGTTCCGTACCCTCCTGGTCGGCAGCCAGCAGGTCGACCGCATCATCGAGCACCCCAGAGTGGCGGCGGTCACGCTCACCGGCAGCACGCCGGCCGGTAAAGCGGTGGCTTCTAAGGCCGGCGCCTGTCTCAAGAAGACCGTGCTGGAGCTCGGCGGCAGCGACGCCTATCTGATCCTGGAGGACGCGGACCTCGACCCGGCGGTCGAGACCTGCGTCGCCAGCCGGCTGATCAACAGCGGCCAGAGCTGCATCGCGGCCAAGCGCTTCATCGTGCCGCGCCGGCTGGCCGGCGAGATCGAGCGCCTGTTCGTCGAGAAGATGCGCGCCCGGAAGATGGGCGATCCCAGGGACGAGGACACCGACGTCGGTCCGCAGGCGCGGGAGGACCTCCGGGACGGCGTCCACCGGCAGGTCGAGGAGAGCGTGCGGCAGGGGGCGCGGCTGCTGCTGGGCGGCGAGGTCCCGGACCGGCCGGGGGCGTGGTACCCGCCGACCGTGCTCGCCGGCGTCCGGCCGGGGATGCCGGCGCACGACGAGGAGGTCTTCGGGCCGGTGGCGGCGATCATCCCGGTCGAGGACGAGGAGGAGGCCATCCGGGTCGCCAACGACAGCGTGTTCGGGCTGGGCGCGGCGGTCTTCACCCGCGACGTGGAGCGCGGCGAGGAGATCGCCACCCGGCGCCTCGAAGCCGGCTGCTGTTTCGTCAACGACCTCGTCCGCTCGGACCCGCGCCTGCCTTTCGGCGGGATCAAGGAGTCGGGCTACGGCCGCGAGCTGGGGCCTTACGGCATCCGCGAGTTCGTCAACATCAAGACGGTCTATGTGAAGTAGGCACGACCGCCCGGCCGGCCGGCGACTGGACGATGTTGTCCAGCGCCTCGATGACCGCCGCGACGTCCTTGCTCTCGGTCTCGCGGATCAGAGAGACGGCCCGGGCGACGAGCCCCACGGGGTTGGCGACCAAGCGCCCGAGGAACGAGGTCTTGCGGTCGATCGCCTGGATGGTGAACGGCCGCACGCCGGGAGGCTGCAGGGCGATGATGGTGGCGTGCAGCCAGGCGTCGTCGCGGGCGGCGTCGAGGCTGAAGTCGAGCACCTCGATCTCGTCCCTGCCGCCGATCCGGTCGAGGATGCCGATCAGGGGTGAGAAGCGGCCGACGACCTGCTCGACCACCTGGATCAGCGAGCCCAGGATCACGTTGATCTTGTCGAAGTCGCCGCGGAAGCCCTCCAGCGCGGCCCCCTGGAAGGCCTCGCCGGTGACGACGCCCAGGTCGAGGTTGATATGGGCGTTGATCCCGACGAGGAGGTCCTGGAGGATGATGAGCTGCCCGGTCTGGGTGGCGCCGAAGGCGATCTGCCAGCTCTTGCTGGGTTTGCCGCCGGCCCGGAAGGCGTCATAAGCCATGAAGTACCGGTTGGCGAACAGGGCGTCGAACCGGGTCATGCGGTCGCCGTCGTCGAAGAACCCCGTCTCGATCCCCTCCTTCACCTTGAGCGTTACCTGCCGGTAGAGCGCCGGGAAGTAGCCGAGAGGATCGCGCCGTGCCTGGCAGTCGGCCACGATGCCGGCGAGGATGCGGAGGACGTCGTCGATGTCGTTGGCGAGCATGAGGGGAGGCTATGGGAGCCGCCCTGAGGGAGTCAACGCCCCGGCGTTTCACAACCCCCGCATCTTCTCCGCCACCCTCTTCAAATCCTCCAGGAATTCCGCCCGCGCCTGGTCCCTCAGGACGGGGTCGGGCATGCGCAGGATGGCCGAGGGGTGGAGCGTGGCGGTGAGCAGGGCCTCCCAGGAAGTCTCGAAAAAGCGACCGCGGTCGCGGGTGATGCGGAACTGGGGCCCCATCAGCGACTGGGCTGCGGTCGCTCCCAGACAGACGATCAGCTTGGGTTTGACGATGGCGAGCTCGGTCTCGAGCCACGGGCGGCAGGCCTTGACCTCCCCCATCGTCGGCTTCTGGTGGATACGCCGCTTGCCGCGCGCTTCCCACTTGAAGTGCTTGACGGCGTTGGTGACGAAGACCTCCTGGCGCGGGATGCCCGCCTCGACCAGGGCCTCGTCGAGCACCCGGCCGGCAGGGCCGACGAACGGCTTGCCGGCCAGGTCTTCCTGATCCCCGGGCTGCTCGCCGATGAAGAAGGCGGACGCCTGCCGCGGCCCCTCTCCCAGGACCGCCTGCGTACCCTTCAGATAAAGGTCACAGGCCTTGCACCCCTGGGCGGCGTCCCACAGCTTGGGGATCGTGGGCCGTTCGGGGATGTACTCGTAAGCGGAAGGTCGGACTGGTCTCGTTGCCATCGTCGGCTCCCGCCGGTCCGTTATTCAAAAAGCGTACCGCGATACGCTTTCACGGAACGGCGGGAGGCCGATGGTCCCTTGGGGGTTATCCTTCGCCGCGCACCGGGCCGGCGTTGGCCTTGAGCAGGATGTCCACCCGGCGGTTCTCCTGGCGGCCCCGCTCGCTGTCGTTGCTCGCCACGGGTGAGCCCTCGCCAAAGCCCAGCGCCGCCAGACGGTCCTCGTCGACGCCACGGCCGACGAGGTAGTTCTTCACCGAGGTCGCCCGCCGCTCCGACAACGCCTGGTTGTGCTCCTCGCTGCCGGTCGAGTCGGTGTGACCCTGGACCACCACAGCGGTCTTGGGATACTCGCTGAGCACTCCGGCGACCTCTTCGAGGGTGCCACGCCCGCCCGAGTCGAGCACCGCCGAGTTGACGTCGAAGAGGATGTCGGAGTCGAAGTGGAGGAGAAGGGTGTCCTCGCCGACGCGCTCGACCGAGGTGCCGGGGATGCGGGCCAGCTTCTCCTGCTGGTGGTCCATGTAGGCGCCGACGCCGCCGCCGACCACCGCGCCGATGGCCGCGCCGGCCAGGATCTCGTCGGCTTCGCGTTTGCCCGCGAGCACCGCCCCGACGGCGCCGGCCGCCGCGCCCACCCCCGCCCCCTTCACGGTACGGTCCCGCTTGGTGACGTAGGGATCCCGCGGCGCCCGGGAGGTGGCGCAACCGGCGAACAGCGCCAGGGCCAGAAGGGAAGCGACCCAGGTGTGACTTCTATGTTGGTTCCTGATTGCGGACATATCGTCTCTCCTTTTTTTCGAGCCGTCCCCGAGTTGCTCTGCTGGAGATCGGACGGCCAGTCCCAGACTTCTAGTACAAGGCTGATGCCAAGTCCTCCGCCGGAGCGCCAGCGCAGGGCTCAACCTTTTTGCCTGCAACTGTTTGAGCGCTGCGATCCGCTCGATCCGTGCCACAGCGAAGCCTGAAAAATTGTCCTCTCTGGAGGACGCTCAGACGACTGGAGGGGGCAACGGACAGAGCCCCTGTACGCCGTTTACGGCCCGGTCTCTTTCCTATAACGTTGCCCCGGAGGAGGCTTCCCATGGGACTGTTCGACGTTCTCTCGAAATGGCCGGTCCTGCGGCAGATCCGGCAGGGTGACTTCACCGCGCTCGGCGACACCGCCAAGTCATCCCGCAGCGAGGAGCTCCTCCCCCGGACGCAGACCGCCGACCAGGTCGTCCGCTCCGTCTGCCCCTATTGCGCGGTGGGCTGCGGCCAGCTCGTCTTCGTCCAGGACGGCAAGATCACCGACATCGAGGGAGACCCGGACTCGCCCATCTCCGAAGGCTGCCTCTGCCCCAAGGGCGCGGCCACGTTCCAGCTCGTCACCGGCTCGCACCGGCTCCAGAACGTCCTCTACCGGCGCCCCTACGGAACCTCTTGGGAGGTGATCCCGCTCGAGCAGGCCATGGAGATGGTGGCCGAGCGGACGAAGCGCACGCGCGACGAGACCTGGCAGGAGCGGGACGCCGAGGGGCACCGGGTGAACCGGACGCTCGGCATCGCCCACCTGGGGGGAGCGACGCTCGACAACGAAGAGAACTACCTGATCAAGAAGCTGTTCACGGCGCTGGGGATCGTACAGATCGAGAACCAGGCCCGAATATGACACTCCGCCACGGTCCCCAGTCTGGGGACCTCGTTCGGTCGCGGCGGCGCCACGACATTCCAGCAGGACCTCCAGAATGCGGACTGCATCCTCATCCAGGGGTCCAACATGGCCGAGTGCCATCCGGTCGGCTTCCGCTGGGTGATGGAGGCGAAGAAGCGGGGCGCGAAGCTGATCCACGTCGATCCGCGCTTCACCCGCACCAGCGCCGTCGCCGACCTCCACGTGCCGATCCGGGCGGGGAGCGACATCGCCTTCCTCGGCGGCATCGTGCGCTACGTGCTGGAGAACGAGCGCTACTTCCGGGAGTACGTCGTCCACTATACGAACGCCGCGGCCCTGGTCTCCGAGGACTTCCGCGACACCGAGGAGCTGGACGGCCTGTTCAGCGGCTGGGACCCCGAGAAGGGGCAGTACGACCCGGCCTCCTGGCGCTATGAAGGGGCCGAGGTCAACCCGGCGGCGAGCCACCGGGAGACGTTCACCGGCGAGCCGTACTCGGAGCGGGGGACCCAGGCCGGCTCGGAGCGCTTCGACTTCACGCTCCAGCACCCGCGCTGCGTCTTCCAGATCCTGAAGCGCCACTTCGCGCGCTATACGCCCGAGGTGGTCGAGGAGGTCTGCGGCGTGCCCCCGGAGCTGTTCCTGAAGGTCGCCGGGACGATCTGCGCCAGCTCCGGCCGCGAGCGTACGACCGCCTTCTGCTACGCGGTCGGCTGGACGCAGCACTCGGTCGGCGTCCAGTACATCCGGACGGCGGCGATCCTGCAGCTCCTGCTCGGCAACATCGGCCGGCCTGGCGGCGGCATCATGGCGTTGCGCGGCCACGCCTCGATCCAGGGCTCGACCGACATCCCGACGCTCTACAACCTGCTGCCGGGCTACCTGCCGATGCCCAAGGTGCGCCAGGACGGCGACCTGGCCGAGTACCTGGCCCGCAACACGGCGGCTTCGGGCTGGTGGGGCGAGTGCCCGAAGTACATGGTGTCGCTGCTCAAGGCCTGGTTCGGCGACGCGGCCTTACCCGAAAACGACTGGTGCTACGGCCACCTGCCGGCGATCAGCGGCGACCACTCGCACATGGAGACGGTCGCCGCCATGGCGGACGGCAAGGTCAAGGGCTACTTCATCATGGGGGAGAACCCCACCGTCGGCTCGATGCACGGCGCCCTTCACCGCAAGGGGATGCGCGAGCTCGACTGGCTGGTGGTGCGAGACTTCGCGGTGACCGAGACCGCCGACTTCTGGCGCGACGCGCCGGAGATCGAGCGTGGCGAAGTGCGGTCGGAGGAGATCAAGACCGAGGTCTTCTTCTTCCCTTGCGCCGCCCACACCGAAAAGGACGGCGCCTTCACCAACACCCAGCGCCTGCTGCAGTGGCACCACAAGGCGGTCGAGCCGCCGGGCGACTGCCGGAGCGAGCTGCACTTCGTCTATCACCTCGGCCGTCGCCTCCGGGAGATGGCCGCCGGCTCGGCCGAACCCAGGGACCGGCCCCTCCGCGACCTCGCCTGGGAGTATCCGACGGAGGGTCCGCACGACGAGCCGGACGCCGAGGCGGTGCTCGCCGAGATCAGCGGCTACCGGGTGGCGGACCGCTCGCCGGTGGGCAGCTTCGTCGAGCTCCAGGACGACGGCTCGACGGCCTGCGGCTGCTGGATCTACTCCGGCTCCTATAGGGACGGCGTCAACCAGACCTCCCGCCGCAAGCCGGGCTCCGGGCAGTCCTGGGTGGCCCCGGATTGGGGCTGGGCCTGGCCGCTCAACCGGCGCATGCTCTACAACCGCGCCTCGGCAGATCCCGAGGGGAAGCCCTGGTCAGAGCGCAAGCGGTATGTCTGGTGGGACCCGGAGGCGCAACGGTGGACCGGCCACGACATCCCGGACTTCATCGTCGACCGACCGCCCTCCTATCAGCCGCCCGAGGGCGCCAAGGGCAAGGAGACGATCGCCGGGACCCATCCTTTCGTGATGCAGGCCGATGGCAGGGGCTGGCTCTACGCCCCCAACGGCCTGCTCGATGGGCCGCTGCCCACTCACTACGAGCCGCAGGAGTCGCCGATCGACAACCCGCTCTACCCGCAGCAGCACAACCCCGTGCGTCTGCAGTGGAAGCGGCGGGACAACCCGTACCACCGGCCGGTCCGCGACCCCCGGTACCCGTTCGTCCTCACCACCTACCGGCTCACCGAGCACCATACGGCCGGGGCGATGAGCCGGTGGCTCTCCTGGCTCGCGGAGCTGCAGCCCGAGATGTTCTGCGAGGTCTCGCCCGAGCTGGCGGCCGAGCGCGGGCTCGACAACGGCGGCTGGGCCACGATCAGCACGGCGCGCGGCTAGATCGAGACGCGGGTCCTGGTGACCGAGCGCCTGCCGCCCCTGCGGGTCAAGGGCGGGAGGATCCATCAGGTGGGGCTCCCCTATCATTGGGGCTCCAAGGGCAGGGCGAAGGGAGACGCCGCCAACGAGCTGATCGGCTTCGTGGCCGATCCCAACGTCTCGATCCAGGAGTCCAAGGCGTTGACCTGCGACGTCGTCTCCGGCCGGCGGAGCCGCGGCCGGCGCGTGGTCACCAGCGGTCCCCTTTTGCCGGAAGCGGGGAGCGAGGAGAGCTAGATGGCGGTCGGCTTTTTCACCGACACGACGATCTGCATCGGCTGCAAGGCCTGCGAGGTGGCGTGCAAGGAGTGGAATCAGCTCCCGGACGACGGATTGCTGTTCACCGGCATGTCCTACGACAACACCGGCGACCTGGGGGCGTCGACCTGGCGCCACGTCTCCTTCATCGAGAGGCCGGTGCCGCTGACCGGCCAGGAGACCGGGCTCGGGAGCTTCTCGTGGCTGCTGATGTCGGACGTCTGCAAGCACTGCCAGCGCGCCGGCTGCCTGGAAGGCTGCCCCACGGGGGCGATCATCCGCACCGAGTTCGACTCGGTCTACGTCCAGCCGGACATCTGCAACGGCTGCGGCTACTGCGTGGTCACCTGCCCGTTCGGGGTGATCGACCGGCGGGAGGACGACGGCCGGGCCTGGAAGTGCACCCTCTGCTACGACCGGCTGAAAGGGGATATGACGCCGGCCTGCGCCAAGGCCTGCCCCACCGACTCGATCCTGTTCGGCGACCTCGACGAGCTCAAAGAGCGGGCGCTCGACCGGCTGGAGCGGCTCCACCGGCACGGCATGACCGAGGCCTATCTCTACGGCATGGACGCGGCCAGCCAGCCGGGCACCGAGGGCCTGAACGCCTTCTTCCTCCTCGTCGACAAGCCGGAGGTCTACAACCTGCCCGCGGACCCGGTGGTGCCGACCAAGAAGGCCGGCCAGGGCTGGGCCGCCATGACCGCCGCCGTCCTGGGGATGGCCGCCCTGGCGATCGGCGCCGTGCTGTCAGCGCGAGGGGCGCGAGGAGACCGATGAGCTCGTCCGGCGGCGACGGCCGGCACGTCGACCCGAGGCTCGGCCTGCTCCTCGGCGAGGGCTCGACGCAGCGGGTCGAGACCCGAAGGGAGGCGTTGCCGCCGCAGGCGGTCTGGAGCGAGCTGCCCTCGCATTCCTACGCGGCGGACGATCCGACCTACTACGAGCGCCCCATGCTCAAGGAGACGGTGTGGATCTGGGCGGTGCCGGCCTACTTCTACGTCGGCGGAACGGCGGGGGCGGCGGCGGTGCTGGGCGGCGCCGCGCAGGCGCTCGGCGGCGAGGAGATGCGCGGGCTGGTCCATCGCTGCCGCTGGATCGCCGCCACGGGCGGGGCGGTCAGCACCGTGCTCCTGATTGCCGACCTCGGACGTCCGGAGCGCTTCCTCAACATGCTACGGGTCTTCCGCCCCACCTCGCCGATGAGCGTCGGCTCCTGGGTGCTCGCCGCGGCGGCCTCCTGTACCGCGGGCTCGGCCTTGCTGTCGCGCCGCCAGGGCCTCCTCGGCCGGTTGGGCGACCTCGCCGGCTATACCGCCGCCCTCCTGGGGATGCCGCTCGCGGGCTACACCGCGGTGCTGGTCTCGAACACCGCCGTGCCGGTCTGGCAGTCGGCCCGGCGGAGCCTCCCTCCCCTGTTCGTCGCCTCCTCCATTTCGGGCGTGGCGTCGCTCTTCGGGCTCCTCCCCCTCGATCTCGAGCCGCGCGAGCGGAAAGTCGTCGATCGTTTCGGCATCCTGGGCAAGGCCGCCGACCTCATGGCCATGGCCGCGGTCGAGCAGGACGCCGGCCGGGTCGAGCAGGTCGCGAAGCCGCTACGCGAAGGGCTCTCCGGGACCCTCTGGAAGACCGCCGGAGCGCTGACCGCGGCGAGCCTCGCCCTGTCGCTGCTGCCGGGCAAGTCCCGGGCGAAGCGTAGGGCGGCCGGCGTCTTCGGCACCGCTGGAGCGCTGGCTCTCCGGTTCGCCGTGTTCCACGCCGGCAAGGCCTCGTCCCGCGACCCGCGGGCCACCTTCCACCAGCAGCGGTCCAGCCCGGACCGCAGCAGCTGACCCCGGCGCGTCACCTGCCTGTCACGCTTTCCCGGGCCACTGACACCTATAGAGCAGATCCAGTTCGTAGAAGTTTAAATTTTTTTGCTGTCCTGCAGTTCGTGATTCCGCGGGCCTTACGGCTATACAGGCTGTGTGCGACCCGCTTTGCGATGAGAGGAGGATGTTTCCATGATCCGTATCTTTTCCCGTATCGCCGCTGTCGCCGTCATCCTGTCCCTGAGCCTGCTCGCCGCGTCCCCTGCCCAGGCCGCGCCCCTGGGAGGCTCGCAGTGGATCTCCAAGATGCCGGCCCGCTGGGCGGACGCGACCCTGAGCTTGCTGAGCAGCTTCTTCCCCGGCACCACCCAGGCTCCCGCGCAGCGTATGACGGAGAAGACCAAGCCAACCAAACCCTCCGACGGTGGCTCGGGCGGTTGGACTGTTACGCCGCAGACCGGATCGTGCATCGACCCTCTGGGGAACCCATGCACCGTGGACCCGGATCCGTAGCTTCTAGCCTCGGGGCGGCGTGCGCCGCCCCTTCCGCGGCTCCGCCCACGCGCGGGGCCGCCTGGTGTGGTGTTTTCTGGTTCGGAGGTAGAGAGATGTCGAACCATCATCCGACTGTCGAAGACCTCGACGGCTTCCTGCGCAACACCTTCGCGGCGGGCAGCGCCGGCCGGAACATGCGCGTGCTGCGTCACCTCCTCTTCGGATGCGGCTCTTGTTGGGCGCAGCTGAAGGTCAGGGGCTGGGAAGGGAAGCGCCTCGATCGGCTCCTCTGCCTTCCAGGGGCCGGCCCCTTCCTGGAGGAGGAAGAGACGTCGGCGACGAATGGCTACAGCTACGACGCCACCTTCGCTCAAGCGGAGGAAGGACTGGCGGCCTTCCTGGCGGAAGAATCGCCGCTGGAAAGCTCCCTGGAAGAGCTGTGGGCCAAGCTCATGAGCTGCTCCGCGGCGGAACAGGCCTGGAGAGTGGCCGAGGCTCGCTTCGCTCATCCGCAGGTTGTCCAGAAACTGATCGACCAGAGCCATGCGTCCCGCTATGAGGACCCGGCCGGGATGCTGCACCTTGCCGATCTGGCGCGCCAGGCCGCGGAGGCCTGTTCGGCCAAGGCGGCGGGAAGCATGCCCCGGCTCGCCGACCTCAGGACTCGCGCCTGGGGTCATTTCGGCAACT